>CAZNRJ010000124.1:0-9592 GCA_964574945.1 uncultured Ohtaekwangia sp.
GGTGTTAGGGAATCAGGGCGAAATACATAAAAGAGTTATTGACGCATTACCCGTTAGCATCGTAATAAACGAACAGTGGAGCAACGGAATGGGTTCATCACTGAAAGCCGGGTTGCAAAAGTTACTAATAGACCAGCCCAAAACTGAAGCGGTTATCATCACCGTGTGTGATCAACCTTATCTGACCTCCAATCATCTCAAAAAAATTATCGAGGCTTTCGTTAATACTTCTTCTGATATTGTGACTTCCTACTATAGTAATACGAACGGAGTTCCGGCTCTTTTCGGCAAACCCCTATTTCAAAAACTTCTTGAGCTAACCGATGAGGAAGGCGCACGAAAAGTTATTCAACAACATGCTGGAAATATTGAAGCAGTTCCATTCGAAAAAGGTGAGATTGATATTGATACGCCTGATGACCTTAAATATCTGGTGAATAACAAAGATTAAAATTCATAAATTATCAATAACCCTCTACATTTGCAGAGTTATGCGAGGGGGTTTCTCTTTATTGTTTCTTCTAATTGTCTCATTCTGCTGTGCGGAATCGTTTCAGATTTTTGAAGAGAATGGAAAAGTAGGAATCAAAAACGAACAAGGAAAAGTTGTTTTACCTGCCTCCTTCGAAGCCCTGGGCTGGTCTGACGGAAGTTTTTCGGTGATCAGCGGAGTTACTGGCTATCGTACCAATAACCAGTGGGGTATTCTTAATCTCAATAAAGAATTTGTAACTAAAGCCGAGTACGAAAGCCTCGTTCATACCGGAGGCGATTATTTCATTGCCCGTAAAAAGATAAATCCTACACAAATCAAATCGGGTTGCTTAAATCTTAAAGGAGAAATAAAAATTCCATTTCAATATGATGGCATTAGCATTCATGGATTGAGAGCGATTGTCTTCAATTTATACCTTGGCCATTATTCGTATGGACTGATTGACCTACAAAATACAGTACTCATTCCCCTAAAATATCAAAGGATAAATCCTCTGGGCACACTTCGCTTTGCCATTGAAAATGAAAAAGGAAAAATTGCTTTGTTTGATAGTGATGGAAAAGCTACAACAGATTTTAAAATCGATAGCATCTCTACTTTTCAAAATGAACATGCAATCCTGTATCAAAATTTAAATCAAGGATTGATCGATCAGAATGGAATCATTGTAGCCGAACCACTTTTCCAACAAGTAAAAATTAATGATGAGCATGCCGCTACGCTTAATCATCATGAATGGATTGTTCTGAGTGAAAAAAATGAAGTTCAGCGCAAAGTTCAAGCTGATGAATTGTATCCTGCAAATGAAGAAGTAATCATTTACGGATACTCAACTAAGTTTGGGTTGCTCGATGCATCGATGAACACTATCCTTGCAGCAAAATACGATCAATTGACACC
Source organism: uncultured Ohtaekwangia sp. (assembly GCA_964574945.1). Lineage (GTDB taxonomy): Bacteria > Bacteroidota > Bacteroidia > Cytophagales > Cyclobacteriaceae > ELB16-189. The sequence continues at coordinate 1,397 of CAZNRJ010000124.1, forward strand.
GCTCGGAAGCGGTCACTTTATTGCGAAACTTCAAGATAAATCAGGCATTGTCCGGCTCGACAATTCAACTTCCATTCCTATTGTTTATGATTCTCTTTTAGGTCAGGCCGATAGTTTTCGTGCCTACAAAAAGGGAGAAGGTTGGTCATTGATTGACCTGTTGAATAAGCCAAAAACCTCAAAGCAATACGATTGGATTGGTGCTAAGCAAAAGGAAATTTATCCTGTAATAAATTTTAGATATTGGGGTGCATTAAACTCAGTGGGTGAAGAAACCATTCATTGCGTGTATGACTCTTTGGTTGAAATCTCCACTGACCAGGTTGTTGTAAAGTTTAGAAACCAATATGGAATTATTTCTACTGATGAAAAATGGTTGGTGCCACCGCAACCTTTTCCACTCCGCTTGGTAAATGATTTGTGTTATGTCCAAATCCAAGCCCAAAATATTTTTCTCACAAAATTTTCAGGTGAGGTTATCTACTTTACAGATAACCAGGTAGAGTTCAAAAAAGATAACTGGATTGAATACTTACCGGATGGAACCACCAAGACACTTGATTATGAAGGTCGTTTGTTAAGCCGCGTGGCTCCACCACCGCTCGATAAACTGGAAGAAGTGTATCAAGAGCACGAAGGCATGCGTGGTATCAAACGCGATGGCAAATACGGGTTTATTGATTCGCGTAACAGGTTACGAATAGCCAACCGGTATGATGGCATTGGCGATTTCCATGAAGGGCTGGCCGCTATAAAACTTCTTGGCAAATGGGGTTTCCTGGATAAGGAAGATCACATTGTAATCAATCCAAACTTTCAATCTGTAGAATCCTTTAGCCGTGGACTATGTATCGTTCGCAAAAACAATAAGGCCGGTGTGATTAATAAGTCAGGGGCATTTATCCTAAACGCTCAATACGATTCCATCAAAAGTCAGGTCAATGGAAAGTTCCGATTGTTTGACAAAAATTTAATGGGGTTGGCGAATCTGGATGGCAGCATCCTGATTGAACCACGTTTTGATTTTCTTCATGATCTTGATAATGGATTTGTTATTGTGGGGCGCGAAAAAAAATACGGATTGATCCATATCAATGGATTAAGCGCCATTCCTGTTATTTATGATTCACTTTCGTTTGACTCTGCCCGCAATCAATACCTGGCACTTAAAAAAGCGGAGTGGAAAGAGATAAAGTTGAATACTCAGTAACCAATTCAAGTGTTCAACTTAGTTTTTTAAAAGATTTCTGGAAGTGCTGTGTTCAACACATTCAATTTCTTTAGCAGAATCCGACAGCTTAAGCAGTGTTACTATTTCGTTGGGGAGTTCATCCAAACTACGATTTCTAAATTCCTCAATTTGCTCAATTAAAGACTCATTCTCAAGATTGGTAATCCACCTGATAAGAGCTATTTTCCTTTGCTCAATCGTCATAAAACAAAGTTAACAAATATTACTTATTCAATTTAGCTTGCTCACGATCTTCTCAAAATTTAAGGACTCCCATTTTTTTTCAATGCCTTGAGTCTTCATTACTTCATCCATAATCTTCTTTTGCTTCTGTCCTGTTTCGTAGGCAATCGAATAGGGCATCTCATCATGAAAGGTGACCATAGAGTAAAGCGGAATCCATCTGGCAGGATAAAGCTGATGGAGCCGGGCTTCAATTTTTTTCCGCAACAGGAAATCAGCATCTGCTACCAAGTCGCGCATTTCAATAAAATTATCAAGCGCCAGTTGCGCAATGGCATCTGCATCTTTCTTCCGGCTTTGTTCAAATAAAGGAAGTACAGTTTGCCAGTCATCGCTGTGCCGATCAAGCATTTGGTTTAATATTCTGCAATCTTCAAAACCGGCATTCATTCCTTGTCCATAAAAAGGCACCATGGCGTGTGCAGCATCACCAATCAGCAACGTTTTGTTTCGCACCCAGGGGTAACATTTAATCGTGACAAGCGAAGAAGTTGGGTTTGCATTATAGTCCTCCAGCAAAGCCGGCATCAACTCAACCGCATCCGGAAATGTGTTTTCAAAAAACATGCTTACTTCAGCATCCGTTTTCAGTTGGTCGAAGGATGGCGTTCCGGCAAACGGAAAAAAAAGCGTGCATGTAAAACTTCCATCGGGATTCGGAAGCGCAATCATCATGAAACTTTCACGAGGCCAGATGTGCAGCGCATTTTTCTCAAGCTTAAAGGAACCTGCCGCTCCTGGCGGAATGTGTAATTCTTTGTATCCATGATCGGTGTAGTCTTGCGAGTAGTCAAACCGATCGGTAAGCATAAGTGCTCCGCGCACAGCTGAGAACGCACCGTCAGCTCCAACTATTATCTCAAACTGTTTCTTATCCACAGTCGACTGTCGACTGTCGACTGTCGACTGTTGACTACTCATTTCAATGGTAGTCTTCGCTAAATCGACATGAGTGACTCTCTTATCAAAATAAATTTGTGCCCCAAGATCTTCCGCCTTATTCATCAACAACACGTTCAACGCACTGCGCGAAACAGAATTAATAAACTCTCCTTCCTTACCATAAGGTTGATAAGTAAGCTTCGACTCCCGATCGTGCATCACCCTGCGGTGCATGGGAATAGCGATGGATTTTATTTCTTCGGCAAGACCAACTTCTTTCAGCGCACGGATACCACGGTTGCTTAAAGCGAGATTGATTGATCGTCCGCCTTCATATCCGTTTGCCCGCATATCGCCCCTGCGCTCAAATACAGAAACCTGATAGCCACGCTTCGAAAAATAAATAGCCAGCAAGGAACCTACTAAACCCGCTCCTACTATTGCAACATTTTTATCACTCATTACTTTAGTGCATGTTTAAAAATCCCATAGAAAGAAAAGACTTCTTCATACGTGTTGTACATCGGCACCGGGGCAACACGAATCACATCGGGCTCACGCCAGTCTGCAATCACTCCATTTTTAGTAAGATGATTAAAGACTTTCTTTCCGTTCTTCTTCATTAAAATAGAGAGTTGACAGCCCCTGTCTTTTGAATCCCTGGGTGTGATGATTGAGAAATAATCTTTATGAGAATCAATTGATGTTAAAAGAAACTCAAGAAAACCCGTGAGTTGAATGCTTTTCGTGCGCAAATTTTTAATGCCGGCTTTTTCAAATAACTCTAAAGAAGCGAGTTGAGCGGCACCCGATAACACCGGGAAATTAGAGAGTTGCCAGCCATCTGCACCGGGCATGGGATTAAAACCTTTCTTCATTTGAAAGCGCACTTTCTCATCGTGCCCCCACCAGCCTGCCAATCGCGGCAACGCAAAGTTTGCCGCATGCTTTTCATGCACAAATGCCCCGGCTATTCCACCCGGACCCGAGTTCAAATACTTGTAGCCACACCAAACGGCAAAATCAACCTGATCAGCGTGCAAAGACACAGGCACGTTACCCATTGCATGCGCCAGGTCAAATCCGACATAAGCGCCTGCATCATGCCCGGCTTTTGTTATTTCTTTTATATTGAAAAATTGGCCTGAGTAATATTGCACCGCTCCAAAAATAACCAGCGCTACCTCATCCCGGTGATGATGAATGGCTTGTAAGATATCTTCGGTACGCAATGCAAACTCACCAACTCTGGGTTTCAGTTCTATTAACCCTTGTGAAGGATCAATGCCATGAAACTTTAATTGAGATTCGAATGCGTATTGATCAGAAGAAAACGCGCCCGCTTCGGTGATGATTTTAAATCTTTTCTTAGTTGGTTGATAAAAAGTAGCCATCATCAAATGAAGGTTCACCGTAAGTTGATTCATGGCAACCACTTCCGTTGACTTTGCACCCACTAACCGGGCCAACGCCTTTTTGCTAAACTTATGGTAGTATAGCCAGGGTCGTTTTGCGTGCACATGACCTTCTACTCCCAAAGCAGCCCAGTCATTTAGTTCACGGGTAATGGATTGCTTGACAGACTTCGGTTGCAAACCCAGCGAGTTGCCTGTGAAATAAATGGCTGTCCTCCCTTTTACTTTAGGAAGATGAAATTGATTACGAAATGATTTTAAGGAATCCTGGCGATCGAGTTTTCTGGCAAACGCCAGCGAGTTTTCAAATTTCATTAAGGTTGATCTTACGCAGATTAAACAAATCTCTTATCGGCTTCCATCACGGCTCCGCATTTCTTGCAGGTTCTAAATTCTTTCGAACCATAAAATTCGCGAAAGCGAGGGAGAAAATCTTTTTCAATGTTATCCAGGTGAAACCGGTATTCGTGAAGTTTGCTATTGCAGGCATCACAAAACCAAATCAACCCGTCTAAGGTTTCTTGTTCGGGTCGTTTGCACTCAATCACCAACCCCACAGAACCGGCAGGCCGTTCCGGGCGGTGCGGAACCCGCGCGGGCAACAAAAACATTTCACCCTCCTTAACCGGAATATCAACCGCACTATCATTCTCCTGAATGCGCACGTTTATATCGCCTTCTAATTGATAAAATAATTCCTCCGTCTCATTAAAATGATAATCTTTCCGCGCATTGGGGCCACCCACAATCATCACGATATAATCCCCTGCATCGGCATACAAATTTTTATTCCCTACAGGAGGTTTTAATAAATCACGATTTTCAGTAATCCAGTTTTTTAAGTTGAAGGGCCTTCGGATAGACATAGTATAATTGTTATTAATGTGAATGTGATTTCCAGCGAACAAGCTTAGGGATATTACGCGTAAAGATGCCGCTCAGGATTCCGGGAATTTTCATCTCCTTAAGCTTTCCTTTTACCAACAGTTTCATTTCATCCAACGTAATGTCAGGCTGAGTAAATTTCCCATCCCGATAACAATGACTGCAATATAATGCTGACCTGGTTCCATTAGCCTCAGTGCCGCCACCCAGGGCATCGCGTTTTAATGGCATGCCGCAACTCTGACAGTTTTTGTAGCTCGCTTCCATAAATTGCTCCTATTTATATAGGAAAGTTAATGTTCTTTTATCTTTACTAAAAATCAAACGCATGAATCTGGATTTACAAGGCAAAAGAGCGCTGATAGGCGGTAGTACGCAAGGAATTGGAAAGGCATCGGCTATTGAATTAGCGCACTTAGGCGCCACAATCACCTTGCTTGCGCGAAATGAAAAATCCCTGAAAGAAACAGTGGGTGAGTTGCCAACTCCATTTGGCCAGGTTCATAATTATTTAATTGCCGATTTTAATTTCCCTGATCAATTGAAAAACGTTGTTCAACAGTTTGTAGAAAAAAATACAATCCACATACTGGTTAATAATACCGGTGGCCCACCTGCCGGCCAGGCCATTGACGCAACTCCCGAAGAATTTATCAACGCATTTTCAGCCCACGTGATTTGCAACCAGGTTTTAACACAGGCCGTAGTGCAAGGGATGAAGGAAGCCAACTACGGACGCATCATTAATATTATTTCTACTTCCGTAAAAATTCCCATCAGGGGATTGGGTGTATCGAACACAACGCGAGGGGCAGTGGCCAATTGGGCCAAAACAATTGCAACAGAGTTAGCGCCTTTTGGCATTACTGTTAACAATGTATTACCGGGAACAACCATGACGGGCCGGTTGGATTCTATTATCAGGACCAAGGCCGAAAAATCAAAAAGAACCTATGAAGAGGTAAAAAATGAAATGATTGCCGAGGTGCCTGCAGGAAGAATCTCAGAACCCCATGAGGTAGCGGCAGCCGTTGCATTTTTGGCAAGCCCTGCGGCAGGGTATATTACAGGAATCAATGTGCCTGTTGATGGCGGAAGGACAGGAAGTTTGTAACTTTAACCATTGGCTTTTTTCGAATTGGTAATTTATGTCTCGGCTTTTATCTATCCTGTTTTTAGGTTTCGCACTTGAAGCCTTCGCACAGCCGCCCGTTTTTATTAAGGACGACTTTAATACGAATGGAAATGGCTGGTGGGTAGGAAATGGAGACACCTACACCATGAAGCTGGAAAATGGCAAGTACACGATCATTACCACGCAAAAAGATAAGGGGCGGTTTGTTACTATTCAGCCTTACATGGAAATGAAAAAAGACTTTTCCATTGAAGCAACTTTCAAGCAAAAATCAGGAAGCGATAATAATGGAATGGGCCTTCTTTGGGGCAATAATGGTGACGGAAAACACCAGGAATTTATCATCACTACAAATGGGTATTATAAAATAAAAAGTCCTGAAAAGGCTGATAAGATTAACGAGTGGGTGGAGTATAAAAAAGTAAGACCGTTCGGACAGGAAAATATTTTAAAAGTAGAACAACGAAAAGACAAATGGCACTATTCCATCAACGGTGAAGAAGTGGCCAGTATACCCGCCTTGCCTTTATATGGAACCCGCATGGGAATCATTAACTATACCAACATGGAGCTGGAAGTTGATAATTTTATTTTTCGGCACGATGTAAAAATCAATTTACCGGACAACCTTACTAAAGGTATTGTAAAAGAAAATTTGGGACCAAATGTTAATTCCATCTATGATGATTTGGGGCCACATATCACCACCGATGGAAAAATGATTCTCTTTGGCCGGGAACATTCGCCAGAAAACGTGGGCGGAGTGGACGATGGTGAGGACATCTGGATGACAACTACCAAAGACGGAATCACCTGGTCGAAGGCTGAAAACATGGGTCCCGTCATCAACGACAAGCAGGCGAATAACCTCGCTGCCATCAGTGCCGATAATAATACACTTTTGTTTTGTCGCTTGGATGGATTTCAGGTGAGAAAGAGAGAACACGATGGATGGTCGGAGCCAGAATATTTGAATGTGAAATTCAAAAATGAATCAAAAAACATGGAGGGCAACTTATCGCCCGATGGCAATGCAATTTTATTTACTGCTAAACTAAAACAGAATTTGTTTTACGATCCTTCCGCCAGCAATAAGGAAAAGGATGTGTATGTTTCCGTTCAGGATGAAAAGGGAAATTGGTCTGATCCAATAAATTTAGGCAAGCACATCAATACCAGTGGCGATGAGATCTCCCCGTTTCTGGCTGCCGATGGCCGCACCCTGTATTTTGCTTCCAATGGTCGCCCGGGATATGGAAGCTATGATATATTCATGAGCAGGCGCAAAGGAGATTCGTGGAGTGAGTGGAGCGAGCCTGTAAACCTGGGACCGGAAATAAATACGACCGGCTTCGATGCCTACTACACTCTTTCCGCTGCTGCGGATTATGCTTACATGGTGAGCGATCGAAATTCAATTGGCTTGTCGGATTTGGTGCGCATAAAATTACCCGAAGCCGTTAAACCAGATCCGGTTGTTCTGTTATTAGGCCGCACGTTAAATGCAAAAACCAAAGAGCCCATTAAAGCCGACATTCTGTTTGAGGATTTATCGGTTCGCAAAGAAATTGGAAAAGCAATCTCCGATCCCAATACAGGATCGTATCGCATAGCCTTAACGAAAGGAAAAAATTATGGAATCCGCGCGGAGGCAAAAGGATATTTGTCGGTAAATGAAAACCTTGAACTTGCAGCGGTTGATAAGTATACTGAATTAGAAAAGGATTTACTTTTACTTCCTATTGAGGAGGGCGAAAGTATTGCCTTGAATAACGTTTTTTTTATTATCGGTAAACCAACCCTAAAGACTGAATCATTTCCTGAATTAGATAGGCTGGTAGAAATAATGAATGATGATCCGTCTATAAAGATCGAACTCAGCGGCCACACCGATAACAATGGAAACAAAGATGCTTTAATGAAACTTTCTGAAGAAAGGGTGCAAGCTGTAAAAGCATACCTGGAAGCTAAAGGAATTAAGAAAGGCAGGATTTCGGGAAGAGGGTATGGTTCTACAAAACCCATTGCTCCTAATGATACAAACGAAAACAGGCAACGCAACCGCAGGGTGGAAGTAAAGATTACGAAGGTGGGTAGTTAGTCTTGAGAGAATACTACTATGGACTATCGACCACAAACTAAGGACTAAATTAAGGCATGGAAAAAATTCTCAATTACATAAATGGTCAACTCATTGAACCCGCTTCCGGAAAATATCTGGAGAATATAAATCCATCTATTGGCAGTGTATATAGTTCGATACCGGATTCTGATACCGGTGATGTTCAAAAGGCAGTTCAATCCGCCCAGGCTGCTTTCCCTTTATGGTCGGCTATGCCATTGGCAAAGCGCGCATCGGTTTTGTTGGCTATTGCCGATTTGATTGATCGTGACTTAGATAAACT
>CAZNRJ010000125.1:0-4458 GCA_964574945.1 uncultured Ohtaekwangia sp.
CTAAATTGTAGTCATTCACTCGGTCTTAAATTCCGCAGCCATGCTAAAACACAACCTGTTACTCATTTACCGCAATTTCCTGCGCGCCAAAGGTTTCTTTTTCATCAACCTGATTGGGTTGGCAGCCGGGCTGGTTTGTACGCTTCTCATTTACTTGTGGGTGCGCGATGAGATGAACATGAATGCCTTTCACGCCAAGGACGCTCAATTATACCAGGTCATGGAACATCAAAAATATGCCGATGAGCTAATGACCACTACCTCTACACCCGGCATTTTGGCGGAAACCATGAAAGCCGAGTTGCCCGAAGTGGAGTATGCAGCTACCACAACATGGATCAATTCTTTTACGCTTTCCGTAAAGGAGAACAATGTAAAAGCAAAAGGGTATTACGTTGGTGAAGATTACTTCAATATTTTCTCATTCAACTTGTTGCAGGGCAATGCAGACCAGGTGCTGAAGGACAAACTCTCCATGGTTATCTCTCATGATTTAGCGATCAGGCTTTTTGGTGTTGCCGAAGACGCAGTTGGTAAAACGGTTGAATTACAACACGACAAAAGCTTTCATGTAACAGGTGTTTTCGAAACCCTCCCCTCTAATTCTTCTTTTCAATTTGATTTTGTTTTGCCCTTCGAACTTTTTAAAGATGACAATGAATGGGTAACACAATGGGGAAACAATGGCCCCTCATCGTATATCATTTTGCATGAGGGTACCGATCCTGTCGCCTTCTCAGAGAAAATAAAGGACTTTGTAAAGAACAAAGACAAAGACGATTCGAACGTATCGTTGTTTGTGCAGAAATTTTCAGAACGCTACCTGCATGGCCGTTATGAAAACGGTGTGCAGTCGGGCGGGCGCATTGAGTATGTTAATTTATTTTCAGTGATCGCCATTTTTATTCTGCTCATCGCGTGCATCAACTTTATGAATTTATCTACTGCCCGTGCTTCGCGCAAAGCAAAAGAAGTAGGCATTAAAAAATCTGTAGGCGCACAACGGCAATCGTTGATCTTTCAATACATAAGCGAATCGTTAGTGATGACGTTACTGTCCGTTGGGCTGGCTTTGCTGGTGGTTTGGATATTGCTTCCGCAATTCAACATCATTACGGATAAAAAAATCGTTCTCAATTTAAAAGATCCGCAACTGCTGATGTGGTTGAGCAGCATTACCCTGTTTACCGGATTAATTGCCGGAAGTTATCCTGCCTTATACCTGTCGGGATTCAGGCCCGCTGCCGTGTTGAAAGGTGAGGTGCGCGGATCATGGGGCGAGCTATGGGCCAGAAAAGGATTGGTGGTTTTTCAATTTACGCTTTCGGTGATCTTAATTGTTTCGGTGCTGGTTATCTACCGGCAAATCGATTATGTGCAAACTCAAAATCTTGGCTACACAAAAGAACATCTCATTCAGTTTCCGATTGAAGGAAAAGTAGAAGCTAACCGCGAAACATTTTTAACAGAAGTGCGCAGCATACCCGGTGTGGTGAGCGCGGCCAGCATTGGCCATAGTTTGTTAGGCCGGAACAACAATACAAGCGGGTTGGAGTGGGATGGCAAAAACCCTGACGATAATATTCTGTTTGAGAATGTAGGGACCAACTATGGATTATTAGAAACCCTTGGCGTTGAAATGGCTGAAGGCCGCACCTACTCGGAAGAGTATGGTTCTGATTCGACAAAAATTATTTTTAATGAGGCAGCCATTCGGGTAATGAATTTGGAAAACCCGATCGGTAAAACCATAAAACTCTGGGGCGAGTATGACCTGCAAATAATTGGAGTCGTGAAAGATTTTCACTTTCAGTCGTTGCACGATGTAGTGAACCCATTATTCTTTCGGTTGAGACCGGGCAACACCTGGAATATCATGATTCGTTTGGAGGCCGGAAAGGAAAAAGAAACATTGGCTGCGCTCGATAAATTCTATCGTGATTTTAACCCGGGCTTTACGTTCGAGTATCAATTTCAGGATCAGGAGTATGCGCAACAATATGCAGCCGAGCAGCGTGTGGCTTCCTTATCGTTTTACTTTGCAACCATGGCCATTTTAATTTCTTGTCTTGGGTTATTTGGACTGGCCGCCTTTACAGCCGAACGCAGATTGAAAGAGATTGGCATCCGCAAAGCATTGGGCTCATCTTCCACCAACATTGTGCTATTGTTATCAGGGGATTTCACGCGCATGGTATTGGTATCAATTGTAATAGGATTGCCGGTTAGTTATTGGTTGTTGCATGGCTGGTTAAAACGATTTGCCTTCCACATCGATTTAGAAATCTGGTATTTCCTGGTCGCAGGGTTGATTGCTTTGTTCATCGCGTGGATAACGGTAGCCTCACAGGCCATTAAAGCTGCACGGGTAAACCCGGTAAAATGTTTGAGGACGGAGTGATGAAATTCTAAAACAGAATTTCCGTGCGGGGCAATTTTTGAGCTAAAAGTCGTTTAGTAGTATCGTCAATTGGATTTCCTTCTAAATACAATTTTTTAAGTTTGGTAAGCTTAAAAATGGATTCAGGAAAAGTGCTTAGTTCATTATGTTGAAGATATAATTCTTGCAATGATGTCAGATTTTCAATTTCATAAGGAAGAGATTTGATTTGATTGCCGGCTAAATCTAATGCAGTGAGCTTTGTTAGTTTTGTAACTGAGATTGGCAGTTCTGTGAAGGAATTATTAGCAAAACCAATTACCAACAGCGATTTTAGATTCTCAAAACTATCAGGAAGATTTTTCAATTGATTATTTGCCATAAACAAAGAGGTTAGATTAATCAAACTACCAAACTCAACAGGAATACTTTCTATTTGATTATCCTCTAAATTAAGTTTCTTTAGATTTTGAAGCGCTTGAAATGACGTTGGAATAGTAGTAATGTAGTTTTTTTGAATGTATAGTGCTTGTAGTGATTTCAAACTTCCTATTTCGAGTGGAATAAATTTTATTTGATTTTGAGCCAGATCCAATTGCGATAGATTTGGAAGTTGAGTAAGTACAAATGGAAACTCACTAAAATTATTGTTAAAAAATCGAACTTCCGATAGTGCAATTAGATTGCTGAAATTAGTTGGCAGGTTTTTTAAGCGATTGTTACCCATAAATAAACTTTCAAGATTTGTGAGTTGGCAAAGTTCATCAGGAATCGTCTCGATCATATTGTACTCAAGATTGATTGATTTTACGTTCTTAAAATCTTTGATTGTTGATGGTATAGCTTTGATATCCTTCCCGAAAAGGTGAATAGATGTGGCCTTTGGTTTTATGTCAGAGAATGATTGAGGAACCAGAGAAGATTTTGAATCTCGTGGTATTGAGGTTTGAGATAAAACAAAATTGGGATTGTATCCAATCACTCTTCTTTCACGCTCAATACCTACAGCAATTATTTCAACAGGTTTAAGCATTTGCTGATTTTCTAAAGCTACTATTGGAGTTTTGTTCTTAGGGATGCCTCCAAGACCAAAAGCTACAGGAAGTATTAAGGTTTTACTGGTTGGTTTTAAATTCAAAATTGCTTGAGGTGAAATATCTCCAAGAACGCGCACTACTTCTTTCCCACAATCAGCGCCAATATCTTGAATAAGTTTAATTGCGCTAATCTCACCTGTGTTTGCTTTTATTTCCATTTGAACATATACCCACCCTTCAATTCCCATTCTACGCGCTTCAGCGGGATATCGAATTGTATTTGAAATCCATTTGTAAAAATCATTTTGATATGGAGAACTCGCTGTTGATCTGCCCCAATCTCCACTAAGTTTAAATATTATTGGCATTACCATTTTTTGTCTTACTTCAACACCCTTCTGCTTTCCTGGAATCCAATTGGGAGCAAGTGCCAATACCCTTAGAGCCTCTTCATCACAGCCTCCACCAATACCTTTTAAGACTGTTAGGTTAGTAAGACTGCCATCGCGATCGATAATTAATTCAACAAATACTCTTCCTTCAATTCCCCTTCTCTTTGCCTCCGCTGGATACTTAATATGCTCTCCAATGAATTTATAAAAATCAGCCATGCCCGTTTTGGGTTGAGCGGATTCTTCAACTACTGAAAAAATTGCTTTAGACCACTTTACTGGCAAAATAAAATATTGGGGTACTGGCAGATTGTTTTGATTTGCAGGAATCCATTTTTTAAGTTTTGAAAACGCTGAACTCATCTGCTTTTCATGCAATTCGAAAAGATTGTCTGCACTGATATCTGAAATCATCCCTGTGCTACTAACTGTAAATTTAACTTGAGTGAGTGAATCCGAGATCACATGAGCAAATGAGTCCATCTTCAAAATCTCTCCGAGGTCATTGTAAAAATGACCCCACCCTCCGGGATAGTGAGCTTCAATCGCAATTGGATTAGACAGGTCTTCTTTTATGGTATCAACAGCAGAGGGATCTGTTTTTTTATAAAACCCTAAATCAAATTCAGGCAGTTGAAGATAGCTTCTG
>CAZNRJ010000125.1:4468-9257 GCA_964574945.1 uncultured Ohtaekwangia sp.
AATAGTATTTTAAAGTTTGATGCTGCCGGTATTTCCGTTTTGCTTGTGAAATAGCCAATCGAAGAAATTATCAATTCCTTATTTTGATCATCAACCTCAAGACTAAAAAAACCAAGGAAATTTGTTATCGTTCCTTTCGTGTTTCCGAAGATAATTACGTTAGCCCCCCGCACAGGTTTTTGAGTTTCACTATCAAGAACTTGTCCGGTTATTTGACGACCGTACGAGAAAGAAATAATGAAAAAGAAGAGAAAGAAATAGACACAAAAATACCGAGTTAGTCTAGTGGATAGTCTCATACATTGGTTAGGATTCTAAAAATACATAAATATTTCAGCCTAAAAAGCTTTCATTATATCAAATCAACAATCAGTTTGCGTATAAACGATTCTGAAAAATTTGTATTTTTAACAATCCAAACAATCTATTATGAAAATCAAATACTTATTAGCCGTTGGAACCGCCCTTTTAATCATACCCGTGGTTTCAAACGCCCAGGTTTTAGACCGACTCAAACAAAAAACGGCAAACAAGTCCGAGCAAAAGGTTGGTGAAGAGATTGACAAACTTTTTGGCGGCAAGAAAAAAGGCCAGACAAGTGGACAACAAGGACAGAACGGAGCGAATGGTGCCGGGGGTGCAAATGGATCGGGGGGAAGCAATCCTGCCAACAATACAGGCGGTGGATTAATATCCACTCCGCCCGATGTAAAACAAAATTTAGCAGATGCTGAAAGTGCTTATAAGAAAAACAGTTATGGTGAAGCGCGCTATTCCGTGCAGCAAGCCATGCTGGGCGTTGAATTGGAAATAGGAAACAAAATTTTAAAGTCATTGCCGGAAACAATTTCCGGTTTGAATAAAGATGCTGAATCTGACAAGGTAGCCAGTGCCGGTTGGGGTTGGGCCGGGCTTACTATTCAGCGTGAGTATAAAGACAATAAGGATAAGCAACTTACGGTGATCATTGCCAACAACTCGTTGTGGATGGCGGGAGTAAATGCGTATCTCTCTTCGGGCGGATATGCACAGCAGACCAATGGCCAGCAAAACTGGAAACAAACAAAAGTAAAAGGCTATCGCGCTATCATTGAATATAACGAAGGCAGCGGTTACAAATTAAGTGTGCCGTTGGGGCAATCTTCAATCGTAGTATATGAGGGAATCAATTTTGCTTCCGAACCGGATATGATGAAGGCTGCCGAGGCCGTTGATTTAGATGGTATCAAAAAAGAATTAGGCGAACAATAAATTGAAGCTGAATATGAAAAAGATATATATAATTGGGTTGACACTTTTAACAAGCATAGGCGCTTCCGCCCAGGACTTCGACAAGAATATTGCAACGGCACTATCCTCTTATTCTTCGGGCAATCTTCAAGACTCACGTTTTGCCATGGAACAAATCCTCCGCGATTTGGATATGGCCATCGGCAAAGAAATTTTAAAATTGCTTCCAACAAAAGTTGGTGCTCTCGCGGTTGTAGAAAAGGAGGATAATGTTTCCGGAACGGGTGGGGTTATTGGTCTCTATGTAAATCGCCATTATGGTACTGATCCTAAGAGAGGCTCTATTGAAATAATGAATAACTCTCCGCTTATTAATTCACTTAGTGCAATCTTGAGTATGCCTGTTATTGGCGGTATGGTGCGCGATGAAAATCAGAAGATCGTAAAAGTGCAGGGGTACAAATCCATTCTTAATAAGCAGGTAAATACAGAAACCGGCAAAACGAATTACGAATTGCAAATACCGATGAACAATACGTTGTTAACATTGAAAATGGATGATACCACGGAAGGTGAGATTACCACGGCCGCGAATGCGATCCCATTATCGAAGATTGTTCAAATGGCGCAATAATCGTATCGAAAGGACAACTCAAAATAAGAAGTCAATGCCTCGGGTATTGACTTTTTTACATTTTTAAATACTTCGCTGTTTAATAAGCAACGTTAAGTTGAAGATTAAAAAATTTAACTAAACTTTGTCTATATTGAGTTACAAATCTCCACACCATGAAGCTGGCTCAAACTATTCCTGAGGATTCCGTTATCAAAAAAATTGACAGGCGCACCTTTCTCAAGGCGACTGGCATTACGGCCTCCGGCTTAGTACTTGGCCTTCAATGGGCATGTACTCCGGAAAAACCTAATACACCTTTTACACCCAATGTTTACCTGACTATAAATTCAGATGGCTCAATTCTAATTGTTGCACACAGGCAAGAAATGGGTACCGGCATTCGCACAGGCTTGCCCATGATTGTTGCCGATGAGTTGGAAGCGGATTGGAAAAAAGTAAAACTTGTGCAGGCAGTTGGCGATGAAAATACGTATGGCAATCAAAATACAGACGGTTCATTTTCAGTGCGCATGTTTTTTGACCCGATGCGAAAAGCGGGAGCGTCTGCACGCATGGTTTTAGAGCAGGCTGCCGCCAACAAATGGAACGTTGCTGTTGGCGAATGCAAAGCAGTCAATCATGAAGTGGTTCACACCAGCGGGAAGAAAATTGGTTTTGGGGAATTGACCGAAGAAGCATCTAAACTTCCTGTTCCAAAAGACGAAGATGTTGTCCTGAAAAAGAAAGCGGATTGGAAATATATCGGCAAGTCGATGAATCTGTATGATGTGCCCGATATCGTTAAAGGCACGGCCATATATGGAATTGATGTAACGCAACCGGGATTAAAGCACGCTGTTATTTTGCGTTGCCCCGTTGCAGGCGGAAAAGTAAAAAGCTTTTCGGATACAGAAGCAAAGAAAATAGCAGGCGTGCAAAAGATTTTTGAAATGGCCGCCTCCGGTTTCCCTGCAGGATTCGATGCACCTCAAGGTGGAATTGTGATTGTTGCCGACAGCACGTGGGCAGCGATTAGTGCGCGGAAGGCATTACAGGTAGAGTGGGACTTTGGCGTGAACGGATCGTATGATTCGGAAGCATACATCACAGAGTTAAAAGCGAAAGTAAAAAAGAAAGGCAATGTGCGAAGGGCCAACGGCTCTGTTGATAAAGCAATAAGTGGCGCTGCTTCGTTGCTTGAGTCAACTTTTGTAACGCAGCACTTATCGCATGCCCCTATGGAGCCGCCTAATGCAACGGCAATTTTTAAAGATGGAAAGTGTGAGCTGTGGGCCCCGGTACAATCGCCCCAATGGATACGGGATAGCGTAGCAAGCAATTTGAAAATGGATGCGGCCAATGTAACAGTGAACGTTACCTTATTAGGTGGCGCCTTCGGCAGAAAATCAAAACCCGATTTTGCAGTAGAAGCTGCTTTGATTGCGAAAGAGATGGAAGGAACTCCTGTAAAAGTAACGTGGACCCGCGAAGATGATTTAACGCATGACTTTTTTCACGCATGCAGTGTTCAGCAAATACGCGTAGCATTCGATAAACAAAATAAAGTAACGGGTTGGAACCATCGCAGTGCATTTCCACCCATTGGCGGAACAACAACCGAAACAGAAACCGGCCCAAGCGATGGCGAACTGCAATTGGGTATGGTAGATTTTCCGTACGACATTCCAAACATTTCTTGTGAGGCGGTTGAGTCGCCTGCAAAAACGCGCATCGGCTGGCTGCGATCCGTAAGTAACATTCAACATGCCTTCGCTGTAGGGAGCATGCTCGATGAAATTGCAACCCATCGCAAAGTAGATCCTGTAAAAAATTTAATTGAGCTGCTTGGCGCGGATAGAATGATTCCTTTTGGGGATCACGTGAAAGGTTTTGAAAATTATGGAGAACCTTTAGATACATTTCCCTGGAGCACGGCACGGTTAAGAAATGTAATTGAATTGGCAGCAGAAAAATCCGGTTGGGGAAAAGAATTGCCGAAAGGTCAGGGCATGGGAATTTGCGCACATAAAAGTTTTTTAACCTATGTGGCCTGCGTGGTGCATGTAGCGGTTGATGATGCAGGTAAACTCAGCATTGTTGAGGCACACTATGCAGTGGACTGCGGACAAGTGGTAAACCGAAATTCGGTGATCCAACAATTTGAAGGTGGGTTTAATTTTTCAATAAGCGGGGCATTGAAAGGCGGCACTTCGTTTAAAGAAGGACGCAGTGAGCAAACTAACTTTGATAAATACTTAGTCTCACGAATGAGCGATATGCCCGGCAAAACCTTTGTTCATCTTGTGGACAGTGATGAAAAACCTACCGGGGTTGGCGAACCACCCGTGCCTCCGGTTGCCCCGGCATTAGCCAACGCAATTTTTGCCGCAACCGGAAAGCGATACAGGGAGTTGCCGATTAAGCTTTCTTGACTTGAAGGATTAATAACAAATTATGCTTCGGGCTTCTAACAGAATTAACGAGTCCAATTGATCAATTAACTATTTCAATGTTATGAAAAAAATACTGCTTGTAGTTGGGGTAGCTTCTGTTTTTCTCATTTCAGTGGCTACTCAATTTGTTCCTGCTTTATTTACTTTCCAAAGTCAAATAAAAGAGAACATTGCCCCACCGTTATCGATCTGCGGAACACCGGGGGCGAGAACCATTCTTGCCATTATGGATACCACCCGGCAGATGGCCCCCTTGATGGAAAACCTCGGAAAGTATGGAATGAAAGTAAGCACCGGTAATGATCGCGCCCAGTTATTTTTTAATCAGGGGTTAAATCTCTACTATGGGTTTAACCACCTTGAGGCTTATCGATCTTTTAAAGAAGTTGCCCGGCTTGATCCGGATTGCGCGATGGCCTACTGGGGCCAAGCGCTTTCACTGGGCCCTAATATTAACTTACCTATGGATCCTGCCGATACCGAAACAGTT
>CAZNRJ010000125.1:9267-9578 GCA_964574945.1 uncultured Ohtaekwangia sp.
AGCATCGCCCATGGAACAGTTGTTGATCAACGCCCTTTCCATGAGGTATACGGCCGAGGCATTGAAAGACAGAGAATCCCTGGATGAAGCTTATGCAAGCGCCATGGAAGAAGTTGCAAAACAATTTCCGGATCATGCTGATGTAAACACCTTGTATGCCGAAGCGTTGATGGATTTACATCCGTGGGATTTCTGGAAAAATGGTGAGGCACAACCGTGGACGAATCAACCCGTCAGTGTGATCAATAAAATTGTTTCGGCAAATCCCAACCACCCCGGGGCCAATCATTTGAATATCCATATCCTGGAAG
>CAZNRJ010000126.1:0-3157 GCA_964574945.1 uncultured Ohtaekwangia sp.
AAAATACTTTGTCATCGCGGACAACGATCCGCGATCTCGGAATCCGTGCAAAAAACGTTATACCGGAATAAATTCCTGTATAACAGATACTCTTGAAGTATTTTTGAGATGACTTATAGATAGAATTTCTGAACAAATGTGGAGCTGTTCATGGACCTTCCTGATAAGCCCTATATTTGTGCGTTTTTTAACTAACTCGATCCGCCTTGTCCGTATTTGCTCTTACCTGTGTTCTAATTATAGGCATACAATTTATTTACCTGCTCCTCTTTTTCATCGGAATCAGTAAAAAGGAAAATGAACCGGCCAAACCGCCCCGCCCGATTTCGGTAATTGTGTGTGCACACGATGAGGAAGAAAACCTGCGCGAACTAATACCTTTATTATTGAAGCAAGATCATCCTGAATTTGAAATAATTATTGTGGAAGATCGCAGCAATGATGGCACGTTTGATTACCTGCAACAAGCTGCAGCCGAAAACAATCGGCTTAAAATAGTGCGGGTGGTGCACAAGCCGGAACATATCAATGGAAAAAAGTTTGCGCTCACACTGGGAATAAAAGCCGCGAAGCATGATTGGCTGCTTTTCACCGATGCAGATTGCCGTCCTTCAAGTGATCAATGGATTACACGAATGACCGAACGATATGATGGGCAAACACAAATTATATTAGGCCATTCGCCTTATGAAAAGCGGGAGGGATTGCTGAATGCATTTATTCGGTTTGAGTCGATGCTAACGTCCATTCAATTTATTGGGTTGGCAAAGTTGGGCCGCCCGTATATGGGCGTTGGCCGCAACCTTGCCTATGCTAAATCAATATTTTTTCAGGGCAAAGGATTCAACACACATTTGGATGTTACCGGTGGCGATGATGATTTATTTGTAAACAGTCATGCCACTAAGCTGAATACCAAAGTTTCAGTAGGAGCGGATGCGATAACAGTTTCAAAACCAAAAGAAAACTGGCCTGACTTTCTCCATCAGAAACTCAGGCATTTATCGGTAGGTTTACGATACCGGGTTTGGGATCAGGTTATCCTGGGCCTTTTCTCGGTTACGTGGCTGGCAACCTGGGTTATCGTTCTGCCATATTCCCTGCTTTATGGATTTAGTCTTATTATCCCTTTTGTCTTTTTGGTGCGCTGGGTTTTAATAGCCATACTTTTTAGCAGCAGCTCACGCAAGCTGGGTGGGCACTTTGAGCCTTTGAAAACGCCCTTTTTAGATTTTATTTTCGCCTTTTACTATCTTGTCACCGGCCTGCGGGCGTTAGTAGTCAAAAGAATCCGATGGAAGAATTAGAAGAAGGCAGATTTTCATCAAAAGCACTTGAAGATTTCAAGTTAATAGACAGGGCTGTTGGTGGCGATCAGAAGTCGTACGCCAAATTGTTGCAGCGCTATAAGCGGCCTGTGTATCACATGATCTTAAAGATGGTGCGCAACATTGATGATGCCGAAGACCTTACGATGGAATCTTTCTCTAAAGCGTTTCGCAGCCTTCATAAATTTAAAAAAGATTTTACCTTCAGTACGTGGTTGTTTCGCATAGCTACCAACAATACGATTGATCACATCCGCAAGAAAAAAATTAATACACTCAGCATTCAAAATACCTTTACGGATGATGATGGCCAGTCGGTTAGCATTGATGTGGAAGATGATGGCATCCTGAACCCGCAGGATGAGGCAATCAAAGGTCAGAAAGAAGAGTTAGTGCAGGTGTTTGTAAACATGCTTCCTTCCAAGTATCAAAAGTTAGTGCGGCTGCGCTATTTTGAGGAGCTAAGCTACGAGGAAATTGCCGTTGAATTAGAGGCACCGTTGGGTACGGTTAAAGCCCAGTTGCATCGCGCCCGCGAGCTGCTCTACGATCTTGTAAAGAACAAGAAAGAGCATATTTGATTGAATATTTGCTGTTTTTACCATTTTTTTGAACCTTTCGTTTTGAAAGTTTAAACCTTTCTTTACTTTTAAAGCCGTGAAAAGAGGATTTACCATATTTCTATTAGGATTATTCCTGCTCAATGTGTTGGGCTATTATGGTATTTTTTTGGGTCTCCAATTCAACAACACCAAGGTTTTACAGGCGCGGTTTGATAATGATGACTATGCTCACCTGCAGGAAGTAACTATTAAAGTTCCGATTACGGTTCCTTATCAAAGTGATACCCGTGAGTATGTTCGGGTAAATGGAGAATTTGAACATGAAGGCGATGTTTACAAAATGGTGAAACAGCGCTTGCAGCGGGATACTCTTTATATAGTGTGTGTAAAAGACAACACCTCTAAGGAAATTAACCAGGCCTTAAAGGATTATGTAAAAACATATACAGACAAACCCTCCAGCGAGAAGAGCCAGACCACTGTGCTGCAAAACCTTATTAAAGATTATATTACTACTTCCACTGCGTTGCAATCCATCAACGCAGGTTGGAATTATGACCTGCCTCAAGGCAGTAAATTGAATGCATACGAATCTGTAAGCATTCAGTTCAGCAATCCACCCCCCCAAGTCTAACATTTTACCGATCCAATCGGACATTACTCCCTGTAACACAGGTTGTGATTGTAAGTTTCTACACATCGGATTTTGTACCGGTTTACTTGGTATTAAATCTGAGCGTTGCGATTAAACCCTAAACAACTAACCCTTTTATTTTTATATGAGAAAAATTTTACTCCTGAGTGCAGGTGCACTGTTTTCTGCCGGTGCGCTTTTTGGCCAGACGTTCTCTGATGCCATTATGATGCAGAAGAAAGAGATCTGTTTTGCTTTTATGTATGACCAGAGCAAATGGGATCAATACTGGGAAGGAACCGAACTGATTACCAATGAGAACATTGGCACCTTTACGCGTTCCTCATATATGGCGATGATCGCCTATGGCATTACAGACAAGCTGAATGTATTGCTATCCACGCCTTATGTGAGCACCAAATCAGACGGAGGCCAGTTGGCAGGTGTGCAGGGCTTTCAGGATGTTAACGTAGCTGTGAAATACGAAATCATTAAAAAGGATTTTGGAAAGCATCGTGTTTCGGCACTGGCAGTAGCCCAGTTTGGTACACCCATGAGTAATTATTTGTCGGACTACATGCCTTATAGTTTAGGGTTAGGTACGCAACAATTTACGGCTCGCGCTATCGGGC
>CAZNRJ010000126.1:3167-7351 GCA_964574945.1 uncultured Ohtaekwangia sp.
GACAAACAGAAGTTGAACGACCTTATTATTACAATAACGGAAGTTATTATACCACGTTTATGGATGTGCCAAATGCAGTAGACTACCAGGCTATTCTCGGTGGCTGGGCGCTAAAACATAATCTTCGGTTAGAAGCATCATACACTATTTTGAATAGCGTAAGTGGTGATGACATTCGCAGGTGGAATATGCCACAGCCCACCAATAAAATGGAGGCTACCCAGGCCGGGTTCTTTGCCCAGTATTATTTCAAATCAATAGAACCGCTTAAGAGGTTCAGCCTGATGGCATCTTATAACCAGGTGCTGGAGGGTAGAAATGTGGGTAAGGCAACGAGCTTTGGCGCAGGAATTACATATCAGTTTAAATTTTGATCCATACAATCATGAAAAAAACAATAGCAATTAGTTTAAGCCTGGTGCTGATTTTAGCATTGGTAATCAGGTGTGAAAATGAACTTCCAACACATTACAATTTTTCGGCCTACGAATTTACCGGCCTGGATGAAGAAAATGGCGGAAGCTGGCAGCCCATCCTGTTCGCAAGCTCCGGTGATATTGCAATTGATGCCCCGGCCAGTGTTAACTCTGCTGAGTACACAGCTGAATTGGCCGAACTCAAATCGGCCACACAGAATTTAAGCGGAAGCCAGGCTGAAGCAGTAGAATATTGGACCAACAATCCGATAATCCGGTGGAATGAAATTGCGCTTGAACTTGCCGCCAAGTATAACCTCATTCCTCCGCCCAACCTGGATGGAACCTACACGTTGCCCGACCCGGCAAATCCCGCAGGCCCGCCTCCTTTTCCGTTTGCACATCCGGCCTACACCAGCCGCATGCTTGCCTACTTAAGTGTAGCCCAGTTTGACGGATTGATTACGGCATGGCATTATAAAAATGCGTATAAAAGACCTGCACCGTATGTAACCGATAACAGTATTTCGTATGCATATAAAAAGAATACATTACCTTCCTATCCATCCGATGGCGCAGTGATTGCTATCGTATCGCGCGACATCCTGAATGCGATGTTCCCCTTAGAGCAAGTTTATATCAACGGACTTGCAGAAGAACATTTGAATAGTTTGAAGTGGTCGGGTTCTAATACCACCAGTGATATTGAAGCGGGCACAGTGATTGGCACGGCTGTTAAAACAGCGGCATTGGCTCGTGCTTCAACCGATAAAATGAATCTTGCCCAGACATCAAAGCCTGTATCCGATGCCATTAAGCAAGCAGCCTTCGACCGATTCGGCTGGGCTTGGGATAATATGGAAAGCCCGGTTCGTCCGGTTGGTTTAACACCTCTGTTTGGGCAGGTAACCATGTGGAATGTTCCAAATGTAGTAGACGTTCGCCCGGGTCCGCCCCCTGCGCCTGGTTCGCCTAAATTTGAAGAGGATGCAAAAGAAATGAGAGACTTTGCCAAGAACCTTACAACAGAGCAACGGAAAATTGCCAACTGGTGGTCGGATGGATTAGGAACCTACACACCTCCCGGTCATTGGAACAGGCGCACAAAAGAATACATCATAAAGTATGAAATGAATCCGCTTCGTGCTGCGCGTACGTTTGCTTATCTGAACATGGCCGTAATGGATGCAGGTATCGCATGCTGGGATGCCAAGTATTACTATCATTATCCACGTCCGATTCAAACTATAAAAGGATTTAAAACAATCCTGGGAACACCAAACTTTCCAAGTTACACATCCGGCCATAGCACATTCTCAGGTGCAGCGGCTGAAGTATTGGCTTACATTTTTCCTGCGGAAGCAAATGCTGTTCGCGATTGGGCAAATGAAGCGGCCGAATCAAGGATTTATGGCGGCATCCATTACCGGTTTGATTCTGAAGTTGGATTGGAACAAGGTAAAGCAGTTGCTGCTTATACGATAACACGGGCAAAAGCAGATGGCGCGAATTAGTATATCGTTTTCAACTTTGTTTGTTCTGCTATTGTCGCTATCGGCAATAGCCCAGGAAGATACTTTGCGTTCGCGTAAACTCGAAGAGGTAGTTATAGAAGGACAACGCCTGAATGACCTGGGGAGGTTACCGGAAACGGAAGGTACGCGCTTATGGTCGGGCAAAAAAAATGAAGTAATCAATTTGCAAAGCCTGAACGCAAACATCGCAGAGAAAACCGGGCGCCAGATTTTTGCTAAGGTGCCCGGGGTATTTGTGTATGACATGGATGGCAGCGGAAATCAAGTAAACATTTCTACGCGCGGGCTCGATCCGCACCGTAGTTGGGAATTTAATGTTCGCAGGAACGGTGCCATCACCAATACGGATATGTATGGATATCCTGCCAGTCATTATAGCATGCCTATGGAAGTGGTTGAACGAATTGAGTTAGTGCGGGGCACGGGTTCTTTGCAGTATGGTGCACAGTTTGGAGGGATGGTCAATTATGTAACCAAAAAGCCGGATACAACGAAATCATTTAGCTTCGAGAGCATCACTTCGGCAGGATCGTATGGGTTATTAAGCGCTTATCTCGGTGCAAGCGGAAAAGTGGGCAAGTTTCAATACATGGTGTATTATTCAAAGCGGGTTTCCGATGGATACAGGGAAAACGGAAATTCCGATTATGATGCCCAATCTTTTTTATTAACGTATTCACCTTCTGCTCAAATAAAGCTTACGGCAGAGTTGAGCAGGTCAAAGTATATTTATCAATTACCGGGCGCCCTTACCGATGCCAAATTTTATGAAGACCCAAGGCAATCATCCCGATCCAGAAATTATTATAGCCCGGATATTTACGTGCCTTCTTTGCGGATGGATTGGAACGTTGGCAATCGCACAAAACTTCTGCTCCTGACTTCTGCCGTATTCGGGAGTCGTAGCAGCGTTATGTTTGATAAGCCCGCCAATGTGGAAGATGTGATTGACCCGGTTACGTTAGCGTATGCACCCAGGCAAGTGGATATTGATAATTATAATAGTTACACAACTGAGTTACGCATGCTTCATAACTATTCCCTTTTTGGAAGAACAAGTAATTTAGTTGCAGGTGTGCAATACATGAACAATGATTTGCACCGGCAGCAACAAGGGAAAGGAACCACAGGAACGGATTACGACCTTACTCTTACTGAACCTGGGTTTGGCAGGGACATGCATTTGAAATCGAATAACATTGCCCTGTTTGCTGAAAACAAATTTCAAATGACAGAGCACCTTTCTATTACACCCGGGGTGCGTATAGAATCAGGTGAATCCGTGATGAGCGGAGTAATCAGCTACTACGATCCGCAAGGGGTACCCAATACAATCGAGCATCGGTTTCCCTTGTTAGGGATCAATGCTCAATACAAGGTTAAAAATGGAAACTCGTTTTATGCAGGCTGGTCCCAGGCGTATCGTCCGGTTATTTTCAAAGACATTGTTCCGTCATCTGTTTATGAAATTGTCGATAAGAATTTAAAAGATGCGTATGGGTATAATGCCGAGGCTGGGTTTCGGGGTCAATCAAACAGGTTGCGTTGGGATATTGGCGTGTTTAGGGTTCAGTATAATAACCGGTTGGGCTCGCAAGCCATGTACGATGAAAACAATGTGTTTTATCTCTACCGGACCAATATCGGGAATTCCTTAACGGATGGAGCAGAGCTATTTACGGAATATGAGATAGTAAATAAAAAAAGCATAACTGTTTCTGTTTTTACGTCCACTGCTTTTATGGATGGAAGGTACACCGATGCCCAGATACGATCGGGTGATACCAACATAGATGTATCGGGCAATAAATTAGAGAGTGTGCCGGATGTAATCTCGCGCAACGGGCTTTCATTGAAAACCAAAAAGGCAAGCTTGTCATTTTTATATAGCTATGTGGGCGACAGTTATGCCGATGCGTTCAACACCGTTGAACCTTCGGCCAATGGTGCGGTGGGGTTGGTGCCTGCCTATGGGCTCCTTGATATAAATTCTACATTCTTGATTTTAAATCAAATCACGCTAAGGGTGAATGTAAATAATGTTATGAACAAACAGTATTTCACAAAGCGCCCTGCATTTTATCCAGGACCAGGCATCTGGTCTTCCGATGGCAGGTCGTTGGTTGTTTCAGTTGGCCTTAAATTTTAGAAAGATATTTTAGAAAGATAATTGTTTGGGTTGTTGTTAAGTAAATGTCGGTAACGAATTAAAATCTTATACAATACAATACAA
>CAZNRJ010000126.1:7361-9574 GCA_964574945.1 uncultured Ohtaekwangia sp.
AAGTAAATGTCGGGCAGGGGTGCCCGGCATTTTTTATTTCAACTTATTTCAGAACGCAATCGATTTCACTTATAGGATGGGTCAATTGGCCTTGCTTCTTGCCTTTGGGTTAGTATATTTATGGAATGACCTTTAACTCCTTACTATCTGACTATTCGGTGCGCCCTAAGGTTTGGGATGAAATGTGTAAGGAGGGTGATATCCGAAGTCATTACCAGGTTTTTTTTGATTCCCTGAGTGAGTCAACGTCCGATGAGTTTATGCTCAAGGATGAATTGGCCAAGAAGCTCTTTATGAACCAGGGCATTACTTTTACTGTGTACAGCGATGGCGAAGGCATCGAAAAGATTTTTCCTTTTGATATTATTCCCCGCATCATTACCGCAGCCGAGTGGGCGCATATTGAAAACGGCATTAAGCAACGCATTCGGGCGCTTAATATTTTCTTGCGCGATATTTACCATGACCAGTTTATTATTAAAGACAAAATAATCCCGGATACACTCATTCATTCGTGCCCGGGTTTTTTGCGCGAAATGGTGGGTGTGGATGTTCCATTTGATATTTATACACACATCTCAGGCATTGATTTGATTCGCGATGGCGATGGATCGTTTTATGTGTTGGAGGACAACCTGCGCACACCCTCCGGGGTTTCCTACATGCTTGAAAACCGGAACATGACCTATCGCATTTTTCCGGGTTTGCTTCCGCGAAATAATGTACGGTCAGTAAAAGATTATCCCGATTTACTTTTAAAGAACCTGCTCGGGTTGGCGAACCGCCAAAAGAGCGAGCCTACCGTGGTGATGTTAACTCCGGGTATTTACAACTCAGCTTACTTTGAGCACACCACGTTAGCACGATTGATGGGAGTGGATCTGGTGGAAGGCAGGGACCTTGTTGTCGACAATGCAAAAGTCTACATGAAGACTACCGCAGGCTTGAAGCAGGTGGATGTAATTTACCGCAGGGTAGATGATGAATTTTTAGATCCGCTGATTTTTAATCGAGAAAGTATATTAGGTGTATCAGGAATTTATTATGCCTATAAAATGGGAAACGTAGCCATTGTAAACGCACCCGGTAACGGAGTGGCTGATGATAAAGCCATTTATCCCTTTGTGCCGCACATGATTAAATATTATTTGAATGAGGAGCCCATTCTAAAAACGGTTCCCACCTATTCCATGGATAATCCTGATCATTTCTCAGAAGTGTTTTCGAAGATCGACAGCATGGTAATTAAGAAAACAAATGAAAGCGGTGGTTATGGAATGTTGATGGGGCACGCGGCTACTGAAAAAGAAGTAGCAGCTTATAAATTAGAAGTAGAAAAAAATCCACGGCACTTTATTGCGCAACCTATTATCAGTTTATCGTCAGTGCCTTGCTTTTTAAAAGGCAAGGTGCAGCCACGGCATGTTGACTTGCGGCCTTTTGCCTTGTATGGCCCGCAAGGTATTGAAATTGTTCCGGGCGGGTTGACCCGCGTTGCTTTGCGCGAAGGATCGCTGGTGGTAAACTCATCGCAAGGTGGAGGAAGTAAAGATACCTGGGTACTCGGATCGTAATATGAAAACTCAACCCACATGCTAAGTAGAGTAGCCGATGCAGTATTTTGGATGGCGCGTTATATGGAACGCACCGATAATATCCTGCGCGTACTTCGCACCAGCTACATTGCTTCGCAGGACGAGATTCAGGATTTCAATTGGCAACTGTGGGTAGATGGATTAGGTGCCGTTGCAAATGATCCTAATGTAAAAGTTTCAAACTACCGCGAAGCGCTCAATCATTTAATATTAAGCAAGGAGAACGATACATCGGTGCTTACTAACATTGTGCGTGCCCGCGAAAACGCCCGCTCGGTGCAGGATTACATCACCAAGGAAGTGTGGCAGGTAATGAATGAATACTACCATTTGGTTCGCGATCCTAAAACTGAAAACCTTTTATTAAAAAACGATCCGGTAACAGCTTTCGATAACCTGCTCCGCGAAAGCGTTTTGTTTTATGGCACGGTAGACATTACTATGAACCGGGGCGAGGGTTATATTTTCTTAAGCATCGGAAAATACATTGAACGCTTGTTGCGCAGTTTGGATATTTTGGAATTGAAGATGTGCGAAATAGAAAAGGGCGGTAATGAGGCCATGCATTGGAAATATTTGTTGTATTCGCTGTCGGGTTATGAGTTTCACAGCAAGCAT
>CAZNRJ010000127.1:0-9500 GCA_964574945.1 uncultured Ohtaekwangia sp.
GGGCTGATGAAAATGGTGATTTAGGCCCTGTGTATGGAAGCCAGTGGCGCAGTTGGCCGGCACCCGATGGCCGAAAGATTGATCAGATCGCCCAGGTAGTAAATCAAATAAAAACCAAACCGGATTCGCGAAGACATATTGTGTCGGCCTGGAACCCGGCCGAAGTGGATAAGATGGCCTTACCACCTTGTCATGCACTTTTTCAATTTTATGTGGCCAATGGAAAGTTGTCATGTCAGCTTTACCAGCGCAGTGCCGATTATTTTTTAGGGGTTCCTTTTAACATTGCCAGTTATGCATTGCTCACGGAAATGGTGGCGCATCAATGCGATTTAAAACCAGGTGAATTTATTTGGACAGGCGGGGATGTGCATCTGTATTCCAATCATTTGGATCAGGCAAAATTGCAATTGGAACGACAACCCTTGGCACTGCCTCAATTAGTAATCAAACGAAAGCCCGCCAGCTTGTTTGAATACTCCTTTGAGGATTTTGAAATTGTAAACTATCAGTCGCATCCTTCTATCAAGGCGCCCATTGCCGTTTAACCACGTATGGTTAATCGCTGCGGCTTTCCTTTAACATTAAAAGTGCAATAGCCCCGGTTGCAATTGTAATGGAGTTCTAAACTTCGAATAGAAGTAAATGGTATTCCGAAACAAAAGCTTACCTGTTGGTTTATCGCTTAAGATTTCAGGCGAAAAATTGACTTTAACGTGAGATCGTAGCTTAAATCAGCTATTTTTGCCGCCTATTGAAAAATACCCTTTTTGGGGGATAAAATGCCCCTCGAAAGAAATCCTTTTTTCAATATCTCCGTTATAAACCGCGTATGGCTGAAAAGAGTAGCATTTTTGATATGATCGGTCCCGTCATGATCGGTCCATCAAGCTCTCATACAGCAGGCGTGGTGCGGATTGCGCGGGCAGCCATAAAAGTATTAGGTGGCGTTCCTGAACAAGCAGAAATTACCTTTTATAATTCCTTTGCAAGAACGTACGAAGGGCACGGAAGCGATTGCGCTATTATTGCCGGCCTGATGGATTTTAATACTGATGATAAACGTATTCGCCAGTCATTGGAGCTGGCTGAAAAAACCGGTTTAAAGTACCAGTTTAAATCCGTGGGCAATGCATCGGCACTTCACCCGAATTCAATTCGCTTAAAGTTGGTAAAAGATAACAGGGCGATCGAAGTATTGGGTGAGAGTAAAGGGGGCGGTATCATAAACATTGCCGAGGTAAATGGTTTCAAGGCCGATTTTTCGGCAAGCCTGCATACGCTTATTATTTTTGCCGATGATACGAAAGGGAGTATAGCGTTTATTGCTAATGTTTTGGCGCATGACGATTGCAACATTGCTACCATGTCTGTTTCCCGCAAAGGAAAAAATGATATGGCGTGTTTAGTAATAGAGATGGACTCAGGGATAAAGACTGTAACATTTGATTATCTCAGGAGTCTAAGTTGGGTAAAAGAAGTGATTTATATACCGGATATTGTTTTATAACCTATGATGAAGCGAGTAATTTTTGTAACCCTGTTGTTGATCACCGGCTTGTTGGCACACGCACAGGATAAAAAGGTTTGGACATTGCAAGAGTGTATTGACTACGCATTGCAAAACAATTTAAATGTAAAGAGGAGTCTGCTTAATGTTGAAACAAGTCAGATTAATTTGAATCAATCAAAATATCAAATGTTGCCAACCCTCAACGGTGGAAGTTCATATGGATATAACTGGGGTAGAAGTATTGACCCCACAACCAACTTGTTCATTACTCAACGCATCAATTCGTTCAACGTAAATGCGAGCACCTCGCTGCTTTTATTCAATGGTTTTAGATTATTTAACACCTACAAGCAAAGCAGTTTGGATAATGATGCTGCCGCAGAGGATTTCAATAAGGCAAAGAATGACGTAATCTTAAATGTGATTACGCTTTATACCAGTGTGATCTTCAATAAGGAGCTATTGCAAAATGCCCAGTCTCAACTGGCGACAACCACACAACAATTAGAGCGCACCCGCAAACTGGCGGATGCTGGCTCAGTTCCATCTGGTACTGTGCTGGACCTTGAAGCCCAACAAGCTACTAACGAGCTAAATCAGATTAACAGTGAAAACACATTGAACATTTCAATTCTTCAATTGAAGCAGGCGCTACAATTGCCAGCCGGAACGGCCTTAGATATTGAAGTTCCGCAATTGGATATTGAAAACGAGCTGGTCATGACAGAAACTCCACAACAGATTTATGATGCAGCTTATGAAATTTTACC
Organism: uncultured Ohtaekwangia sp.; assembly: GCA_964574945.1. Classification (GTDB taxonomy): domain Bacteria; phylum Bacteroidota; class Bacteroidia; order Cytophagales; family Cyclobacteriaceae; genus ELB16-189. The sequence goes on from CAZNRJ010000127.1 coordinate 2,284, forward strand.
ACAAGTTAAGAGTGCACGGATTAAACTTCAGAGCTCTTTATTAAATGTAAAAGCGACTCGTGGAGCTTTATATCCGCGGTTAAGCGTAAACGGAAATTTATTTAGTAACTATTCAAGCGCAGCAGACCGCGCCCGTTTTCTTGCCGATGGGGGCCCCCCAACAACCGAACAAGTGCTGGTAGGGTATGTACAGGGATCAAATGCTCCGGTTTACCGGGAAACACAAGTTCCTTCAGGTACAAATGTAGATGGCTATAGTTTTTCAGATCAGCTTCCGGATAACATTGCACGTTCAATTTCATTGAGTTTACAAATTCCAATTTTTAATGGATATCAAAGCCGGGCAAGTTATCAGCGCAGTTTAATTTCAAACGAGCAGGCAACAATTAATTTGAAAGACACTGAGAATCAATTGCGTCAATTAATTGAATCAGCTTATAATGATGCATCGGCCGCAGCCAAAACATATCAGTCTGCGGTGAAGCAGGTGAACGCCCGCAGGGAAGCATTTCGCATGTCGAAACAACGATTTGATTTTGGCGCTGTAAACTTTGTGGAATATCAAACTGCTGAGAATGCACTCTTCCAGGCTGAATCAGACCTGGTACGTGCAAAGTATGATTTCACCTTCAAAAAGAAGGTACTGGATTTTTATCAGGGAAAACCAATTGAATATTAATATCTAAACTCTAATGGCAAAGCAAAAGAAAAAGTCGAATAAGTTACTGTACATCGGTATTGGTGTTGTAGCATTTCTCATAGTGTTTCTAATGATTGGTAAATCGCAAGGCTGGATTGGCAAGCCAAAGACATTAGAGGTAGATGTAGCTAAAGCTAAGAGGGTTTCTATTACTGAAAAGGTGAGTGCGTCAGGAACCGTGCAGCCTGTAACAGAAGTTAAGTTAGCACCTGAAGTTTCAGGTGAAATTATTGAATTGACAGTTGAAGATGGCGATTCCGTACAGTTGGGCGAAATTCTTGTAAAAATCAGACCTGATATTTTACGCAGTCAATTGGAGCGATCTGAAGCTGCTTTGAGTCAGCAGGAGGCAAATATGGAATCAGCGAAAGCCTCTTTGGCACGCGCCCAAGCAACCTACATGCGTGCCGAACAGGAATACAAGCGCCAGGAGAAATTATGGAATGAAAAGGTAATCTCTGAGTCGGATTGGCAGTTGGCTCAACAGAATTTTAAAATTGCCAAGAATGATTTAACGTCAGCGGAGCAAGCGCTGGAAGCTTCAAAGTATGTTGTTAGTAGCACACAGGCAGGTGTACGCGAATCAAAGGAAAACCTGAGAAGGACTTCTGTGCTTGCCCCTATGAAAGGTGTGGTCTCAAAGTTGAGTGTTAAGAAGGGTGAACGCGTAGTGGGAACTGCTCAAATGACCGGTACCGAGATGATGCGTATTGCTGATCTTAATGTGATGGAAGTACGCGTGAATGTAAACGAAAATGATATTGTGCGTGTACACTATGGCGATTCAGTAATCATTGATGTGGATGCCTATGGTAATATTGAGAAGCAATTCAAAGGGATTGTGACGAATATCGCAAATACGGCCCGTGACAAAGCGTCAACGGATGCGATTACGGAATTTGAAGTACGGATTCTTATACTCCAGTCTTCTTACGAGGATTTGATTAAGAAAGGAAATAAATACCCCTTCAGACCGGGAATGACAGCCAGTGTGGATATTGTGACCACCAGGAAGGAGAATGTAATGTCCGTTCCGTTGTCAGCCGTAACCACACGCAATCCTGAGGATAAAGGCTTTGGGGGTAATGGAGGAAATAATAACAACAATAATGATCGTCCGCAGGTAACAGACTCAAGCAAACCTAAGGCTGCTGAAAAGAAAGATAAGGTTGTTGTTTTTGTGAACGAAAATGGAGTAGCAAAAATGGTGGAAGTGAAAACCGGCATTAGTGACTATGATAACATAGAGATCATCTCCGGTTTAACCGAAACGTCTGAGGTTATCACAGGCCCTTTCCTGGTGGTATCGAAGCGCCTGAAGGATGGCGAAAACATTACAGTGAAGAAGGAAGATAAAAAGAAGGAAGAGAAGAAGGAGTAACTTTGCTCACCATTAAAAATAATGAAAGTCCATTTCGATTTCGGAATGGATTTTTTATTGGAACCTGTTTTTAGATTTTACTCATGCAGAAATAGTATCTTCGTACCCTTAACATTACTCCCATGATTCAACACCCCTGGCATGAAGCCCCTGCAGGTTCGGCACCCCCGGAATTTGTGAATGGAATTATTGAAATTTCTACCGGCATGCGCACCAAATATGAGGTAGACAAAGAAACGGGGCTTCTTAAGTTAGACCGGGTGTTATACTCATCAGTAATTTATCCGGCCAATTATGGATTCATTCCCAAGTCGTTGGGTGAAGATAATGATCCGTTGGACATTATGATTTTATGCCGTGAACCTATTCAACCTTTGTGCCTGGTACCCGCTCGTGTGATAGGGGTAATGCGCATGATTGATCAGGGCTTGGCCGATGATAAAATATTAGCAGTAGCTGTAAATGATGCCAACACAAAACATTTGAGCGACATCAGTGAATTAGCCTCTCACTTTAAACTTGAGCTGAAAGAGTTTTTTGAGAGCTATAAAAAGTTAGAGAATAAAGTTGTTACAGTTCCTGATTTCCAAGGCAAGAAAATTGCAATGGACATTGTTACGCAGGCATTGGATTATTACAAAACCAAGTTTTAGATCTAATGATAAGTTAACAATGAGATGGCGCCTGATTTCTGTAAAAAAAGTATTGGCTATCAGGGCGACTCAACGATTAACTGTTAACCATTCACGATTAACTTAACACGAGTGTCCGCGCCAAAGTCTTTTTTAATTATTCAAACCGCATTTATTGGTGATGTTATTCTGGCTACTTCGGTGATAGAGAAACTGCATGCTACCTATCCGGATGATGCTATTGATTTTCTGTTGCGCAAGGGGAACGAAACACTGCTAACGGATCATCCTCATGTAAGAAATGTGTTGATCTGGGAGAAGAAGAAGGATAAAATTAAAAACCTGTTTAAACTTGTCGGTAAAGTCCGTTCGTTAAAGTATGATACAGTAATTAATATTCATCGCTTTGCAAGCTCAGGATTGATAACAGCGTTTTCAGGAGCTAAGAATAAAGTGGGGTTCGATAAAAACCCGTGGTCGTTTACGTTCAGCCATAAGATTAAACATGATCTTGATTCGGGTTTGCATGAGATTGACCGGAATCAAAAACTGATTGATTCTTTTACGGATGGTATTTGTGCATTGCCCAGGCTCTATCCTTCGCAAAAGGATTTTGAAAAGATAAGCAAATACCAATCTGGAAAGTATCTCTGCATTGCGCCAACATCGGTGTGGTTTACAAAGCAGTTTCCGGCTAACCAATGGATTGATTTTATTAAAACAACAACCCGGCAGTTTGAAAACATTTACTTAGTAGGTGCGTCTTCCGATAAACCTGTTTGTGATCGTATTGCTGCGGAAGCCGGTGGCAAACGCATTAAGAACCTTGCCGGGGAATTAAGTTTTCTGGAATCAGCCGCGCTTATGAGCGGAGCGATGATGAATTTTGTAAACGATTCGGCTCCCATGCATCTTGCTTCTGCAATGAATGCGCCTGTAACAGTTGTTTATTGCTCCACAGTTCCTTCGTTTGGTTTCGGGCCTTTATCCGAGCGGTCTTTCATTGTGCAAACCAATGAAAAACTAAGTTGCAGGCCTTGTGGGTTGCATGGCTATAAAGCCTGCCCGGAAGGCCATTTCAAATGTGCCACTACAATTACTACAAGTTCACTTCAAAACTGTTTGGCAACATAGGCAGCAGCTTCCATCATCCATGCTACACCTGCGTGGATAAGGATACCACCCCAGATTGAACGTGTGTAGAGCGCAATCACCCCTAAAATATATCCGCCAAAAACAGAACTGATGGCTTCACCGGCCGGCTTTCCGAAATGGAGGAAGCAATAAATTATAACCATTGGAACGACCGCATGTTTGCCAAGCATTTGTGCCATTCCCAAAACAAAAAATCCACGGAAGAGAAGTTCAACATTTAAAAAATCGACCCCATAGAAAAATTCGAAAAGCGCTACCGGAACAAATTCCGGCCAATGCCATACTTCAGCAACCTGGTTGGTTTTGTAAACCGGGTAATAGTTTGTGAAACTTTCATGAAACGAGCTTAAAATAATTATGGGAGCAATAGCCAAGAGGAGATATAAGTAAGGTTTTACATTGCTTCGGGTTAGTAATCCATAAAATCCCGAATCAACTTTGTCATGTCTCCAATAAAATAGAAGAAGTGGTGTGAAGATCAACAGGAAAGATAAGACCTGGGATGTTAGCTTATACACCCACGTATAAACTGAATAGGGAAGATGTAACATGTTTACCAAATTTTGCTGATACGGAAACCCCCGATCCAATGAAAGGATGAATAATCCAAACAAGGAAAAAATCCAGAATGTACGCGATCGCCAAAAATCTTTTTCTTTTTTGAAAGAGGATACAAGCAGGCAACTTACATAATAGCCGGTTCCGTAAAGGAGAAAATAGAATACTATGCGAATCAGCTTGCCTGTGTACCGGTCGATCCAGGCGTTCTCAAGGTTTACCGAGTAATTAAGAATAAGGGAAAAGCAAAGGAATAAAGCGATTGACAGGTAATAGGCAAATTGGAAATCCTGTCTTACGTGGGTTTTAATCAAAGACAGAATTTTTTTCACAGTTTAGAAATCTTTAAGGTGCGCATACACCAAATGCATAGGCATGCCCATTACGGTAAAGTATGAACCGTTTATTTTTTTTATAGCAACCATGCCAATCCAATCCTGGGCGCCATAAGCCCCGGCTTTGTCATAAGGCTTATAAGTATCTACGTAAAATTCGATTTCTTCTTGTGAAAGTTTTTTAAAAGTCACTTTTGTGTGATCATCAAAACAATCCATCTTTTCTTTAGATAAGAGACAAACTGCCGTGATTACCGTGTGGGTTTGTCCGCTCAACCGGGTAAGCATGCTTATGGCTTCAGCGCGATCGCGGGGTTTGTTTAAAATAGCGCTGTTTAGGATTACAATCGTATCGGAAGTGATTACAATTTCATTGGTCAGTTTTGACAGAAATACTTTTGCTTTTTTTTCAGCCAGGTATTTAGGTACAAAATTTACAGGCAGTTCGTGTGGAAACGATTCATCAATATCAGGAACCTGAACGGTAAATTGAAACCCTGCTTCCTTCATCAAGTATTGCCTGCGGGGGGAGCTAGAAGCGAGAATAAGCGGGCGGTTGAAATTCATTCTGAAATTACACTTCTGTGGCGTAGGCTACTGCCGCGAAGATGTCTTCCTTTTGAAGATCTGGGAATGTTTTTACAATTTCATCGGGAGTATCACCGCCAGACAAGTATTCAAGGATACTTTCAACCAGATATCGGGTATTGCGAATGGTTGGCTTACCATGTCCAACTAGTGGATTTATTGTAATTCGCTGGAGTAATTCCTGGTTCATTGTTTAAAATTAACGATTTATAAATTAAAACCTTGCATATGCTGGCGGTTGAAATTCATTTTCTTTAATGGAGCTAAACAGAAATCCGCAAATTACTTTGGGATAAAAATAAGTTGACTTTTGAGGCATTGTATAACCACTGGCGCACACGTTCTTTACTTCTTCAATGGAAATGTCCTGGGTTATAATGGCCATCTGAACTTCGCCTTGAATCACCCTGGTAAGGCAATCAGAAAAACTTCGATCAAATGAAATGTTCTCAGACTTGCGCTGATCTTTACCGGGGATTCCAAGAATTTTTTCAACGATAAAGTAATGCAGCACGGTGAGATCAAGCGCTTTAACCACATCAGGAAAATTCCATTTCATTTTTTGAAGCGAGTCGGGCTTTAGCCTGATTTTTAATGTCCGGTTTTTGAAAAGAATACCAAAGGCCCATTTCTTACCAACAATGATTTCGTTTAGCGTATCCGCATCTTCTATTTCTTTGATCTCAAAATCAACTGATAATTTTTCGATAACCTGATTTTCATCGAACCCTGAAATATTTTGTATTAACCGGTGCGTTGGCAGGATTCGTAAATCATCGGCTTCGGTGTTAGTTAAATACATCAAATGAAAATTGTATCCTTCCGAACCTAAATGACCAGGATTTTCGGACTTTCGCTTCTGCTTGTATAGCAAGGAACCCTCGTACCGATGATGTCCGTCTGCCAAAATAATTGTTTTGTCTTTTATTAAATCGATGAATTTTTGAATGACGTGTGCATCCTGTATAACAGCCAGCACATCGCGCACACCCTGGTAATCTTCGCCTTCATAGATAGGCGCAGTAATGGCCTCATCCATGTATTTTTCCAGTTCATGAGAAGGATCGGTGTATAAACCATGTGTGGGGCTAACATGTAGTTCTGTTTTTTCAAGCAGATCAACCCGGTTATTAACTGCCTTTGGAATTGTGTTCTCATGCCTGAGGATCACCCGGTCTTCCCAGTCATACGTGCGGATGTGACTTATAAACCCTTTGCGGCAATATTCTTTACTTCCACCTGCCAGCCTAAAGTATTGATAATAAACATATATAGCCGGCAACTTATCTTGTACAATAATTCCTTTTTCCTTCCACTCCTGCAAAAGAAGACCGGCATTTGAGGCCGCATCAATCCCTTGTGGCACTGAAAGATGAATGGAGTTATAAGGGTTCTGATACAAAGTTTTTCGCTGCCGTTCCGACACCACATCAAACAATGGCGAAGTGAGGTCATCGATTTTTTGATTCAGCGTTTCGTTATAGCGCCAGGCCCGGATGGGTTTTATTTCAGCCATTAACTCGATTTTTCTTCCAAAGACTTGGAGTGATTACTTGATTTGATTGAGAGGTTGGTTTAGTATCCTCCTTTAAAAATCCCGCCAGCATGGCAGCCAATTTTTCTTCGTCTTCGTGTGGTATAGGTTTTAATACCTCAGGAGTAAAATATTTCTCAACAAACTTGGTGTCAAAATCTCCTGATCGAAATGCCTCATGATTCATTACAAACCTGCAAAAGCCCAGCGTTGTTTCAAGCCCGGTGATTTCATATTCGTCAATGGCGCGAATGGTTTTTTCAATGGCCCGTTCGCGGGTCTCGTCATGGCAAATCATTTTTGCAATCATAGGATCATAATAGAACGGGATTGT
>CAZNRJ010000128.1:0-9447 GCA_964574945.1 uncultured Ohtaekwangia sp.
GTGCCATCCAGACAAAAGTAAAAGTGTATGATATTTTGTCTTACCAGGGCGTCTAATGTCAGCCAATCCCCCTCTCGGTTTTCAACAATCTGAAGTGTCAATTCCTCATTCTCAAATAAGGTCTTAAAATCACTTTTTGAGGTATTTTTTTCTTCTTGAGTAAGCGTTTCAGATTCGATCATATAGGTAAAATAACAGAATGATTTCTATTAATAAACTGATTTTGGTCATTTAGGTTCAAAAATACCGAAATCCGGTGGCTTAATTCATAAACTATGAGAAAGGCATTTATTATACTTTAAAGGGTATTTTTTATTTAGAATGATTCTAATCTTTGCTGCCGTGAAAATTCAAAGGCTGTCTTTAGCACTTCTTCTAATGTTTTCCGGCTTGTTTGCCTGGGCACAGGATAGCCTTGTTGCCACCTATTTACAAGACGTGGTGGTTACAGGACAGTTCGAACCACAGTCTGCCCGTAAATCAGTTTATCAAATAAAAACAATCCCGCTTGAGCGGATTACAGCAAAAGGTGCCGTTAGACTCCAGGATGTACTTAATACAGAATTGAACATTCGCTTTAGCCAGGATCTTGCGCTTGGCGGATCGAACCTGTCGATGCAAGGCTTGGCAGGACAAAATGTTAAGATATTAATTGATGGGGTGCCCATGGTTGGTCGGCAGGGAACATCTAATGAAATTAACATCAACCAGATTAACGTAAACTCAATCGATCGTATTGAAATTATTGAAGGCCCCATGTCAGTTGTGTATGGAGCTGATGCATTGGCGGGTGTAATTAATATAATCACGAAGAAATCAGTAGAAGGGAAATTAGACCTTTCTGTAAAAGTGCATGAAGAAACGGTGGGTTCAGAATATGGTTGGGATGAAGGAATCCACAATGAAACCATTGGCGGTGGTTATTCAGTAAATCGTTTTCGTGTGCGTGCGGATTTAAGTCGTAATTATTTTGGTGGCTGGCAAGGAACTGGGGAGGGCCGCGATAAACAATGGCATCCTAAAACACAGTATCTCGCAAGCGCGTTAACCGGATATGATTGGGATAAAACTAAAATTTATTATCGCCTTGATTACCTGAACGAAGACATTTACAACCCCGGTATTTTTCAGGGAGGGGAAGCGGTAGATCAGGATTATATTACCAATCGCTTCATGCATCAAGTGCAGGGTGGCCACACCTTCTCCGAAAGGTTACAATTCAATGGTGCGTTTTCTTATACCGACTTTCAGCGCGAAACACAAACTACTACCGTTAATGAAGCAACAGGCGACCGCAGACTTGCTTTGGGACCGGGACTACAGGACTTAACCAAATTTGGTGGATTTACATTTCGTGGCACAGCACAATATAAATTGAATGCAAAACTTACCCTTCAACCAGGAGTTGACTTAAACTATGAAAGCGGAAGTGGGGGCAGGATAAAAGAAGGTACTCAATCTATTGGCGACTATGCATTTTTTGTTTCAGGCGAATGGAAGATAAATAAATTTATTCAAGTAAGGCCAGGCGTTCGTATGGTACACAATACCATTTACCAGGCGCCACCTTTTATCCCCTCCATCAATACCAAGTTGATATTAAATGATCACCATGATCTTAGAGTATCTTACGGTCGTGGGTTTAGGGCGCCTTCCTTACGGGAACTATACTTTGATTTTTTTGATGCAAGCCATGCGATTGAGGGCAACGAAAACCTGGAAGCCGAACTTTCACATAGCCTCAACGGATCATGGAACTGGCAAATTATAGAAGGGGGAAAGCATAAACTAAATACTGCGCTTGGTGCATTCTACAATACTATTGATAACATGATTGGCTATGGTCAAAAGCCAGGCAATACACTTATAACCACGTATATCAATATCGATAAATATAAAACGAAAGGTGTTACGTGGAATAATACCTGGAAAACTGCAGGATTGGAAGTAAGTGCTGGTGCCGCTTATACGGGCCGATTCAACCAATTAACCGAGAGTTATAATGATGTTGATGAGTTCGTTTGGTCGCCTGAAGTTACTTCATCAGCAACCTATCGAATCCCCAAAGCAGGCCTGGTTTTTTCAATGTATTATAAGCTAACCGGAAAAACCCCTTATTACGAAGTTGTGACAGATAACGGAACTCAAACAGCCCGCCTTGCACAAATCAGTTCTTATCAATGGGCAGACTTTAGCATTCAAAAGGAATTTGGTAAACACCTTTCAGTCACCGGTGGAGTGCGCAACCTTTTCGATATCACAAATGTGAATAATACAGCACTTTCTGCTGGCGCCCACACAACAGGGGGTGCCCGGCCTGTGGGTTATGGACGATCTTACTTTATAAATTTTTCTTACACTTTAAATAAATAGTTTAACATGAACACTTTTCTTAAAAGTACCCTTGCCGTGTTAATGATTAGCACTCTTGTTTTTATTAGCTCCTGCAAGGAAGATCCGGAACTTCCGGATAATCTTGTGGAATTTGAATCCGACCAATTAGGTATCGCTTCAAATGAAGCTGAGTTGACTATAAATATCAGTCTTTCGCGCGAAGCAAGTGTAGCAGAAACTATTACTGTTCAGATTGAAGGCACTGGCGTAGCTTATGGAACGGATTACACTACAGAGCCTGCGGCTGTTTCCAATGCAATTACTATTCCGGTACCTGCCGGAGTAACTTCTGTTTCGTTTAAATTGAAAAAGGTAGAAGGGGCTCTTTATGATGGGGATGAACAAATCATCTTTACGATTCCTTCAGCTCCCGAGTCGTTAGTGTTGGGTGAAAAGGCTCAGCTAACATTGAGTTTTGCAGAGATTGTGGCTGCTTCGGGTGCGGTTGATATTAATGGAGGAGGTGCTACGTATCCAAACAAAGTGTTTATCGATTTTAGTGCGAATCGTCAAACAGCCATTGCCCGCACAGCCTGGGATTTTGGTTTTAGCACAGGAAGTGATTTCAGGGTAATTCTTAATTCGTCTAATGGCATGATGGCAAAGGCTCTTGACAAAACTGATCTTAATTCGGTTACAGCAGCTGATACAGCAGGCTTTGCATTAAAGCTTTCTTTGGATGCAGTATTTGCAGCGATTACTTCAGATGCACCTCCAAGCTGGGTTTCGGAAGCGATCACCTGGATTGATGATCCTACAGGTGATCTAACCAAGACCTCCATCGCTTCCATATCGGCAACAGCCAGTGAAAATAAAGTTTACATTGTGAACAGGGGAAGTGGCCCTGGCTCAACACCAACAAAATTAGGTTGGAAGAAAATACGGGTTGTGCGTAATGGCACAGGGTATACATTGCAACATGCTGATATTGCTGCTACTACTTTCTCTGAGATTCAGATCACCAAGGACACAAACCTTGCGTTCAATTACGTAAGCCTTGCAACCGGGGCGGTTAGTGTTGAACCTGCAAAGGACAGGTGGGATATCGCCTGGACTGGCTTTGCCAATTCAACCAACTTTGGCACCGGTCCTGTTCCGTATTATTTCCAGGATATCATCCTGCAGAATACCACTGGCGTACAAACAGTAGAGATTTTAACCAGCGCAAAAACGTATGAGGCTTTTGCTGAGAGTGATATTGCAGGGCTGAACTTCGGTGTTCAAAGCCAGGTAAAGATTGGTGCTGCATGGCGCTCAGGCGGTGGCCCGGGGGCAGCTCCGGCAATTCGTACCGATCGCTTTTACGTAGTAAAGGATTCGGATGGTAATTATTATAAAGTGAAATTTACAGCCTTGACAACCGGAGGCGAACGCGGCAAACCAAAGTTGGAGTTTGCGTTAGTGAAAAAGGGTAGTTAAAAATTTATAATTGGGTTTAGTAGACTGTCCGGAAGCATAAAGCTGAAGGACAGTTTTTTTTATTTTTATTACTATGAGGAGAATTAAAAATTTGAGAAGGATTGGTATTGCAGAAGGTATTTCATTTTTAGTGTTGTTACTCATCGCGATGCCCTTGAAATATTATTTCGATTTACCCATGGCTGTTAAAATTGTGGGTTGGGCGCATGGGGTTTTGTTCATTGCTTATGTCGTGATTGTTTTTTTATCGATAAGACTAATGAAGTGGAACCTGATGGGTTTAGGTGTTGCGTTGGTTGCGTCCCTGATTCCGTTAGGAACATTTTTTTTGGACAAAGGCTGGAAAAAGCGTGAGCAGGAGCTTGCCAACAGCAGGTAACTTTTGATCCCGATCAGATTGCTTTTACAATTCGAAAGGGCAACAGGAAGATTGCTTTAATTAAATTAAAAATCCCTTCAATGGTTATCCCTATTATCCTAAACGGAAGCAGCAACAGCCACACAATCGGGAACAGGAAAATCATAATAAGGGCAAGCGGCCAGCAGGTTACAAAAAGTAGGCACCAAAGCACGAAGGCAATAAATGTTCTCATGGGTTAGATTTCTTAGTACGCCCATCCTGATTACAAATCATCGGCCACATATAAAATAGCGCACTAAACGTTTATTTGGCATTTCCGTACATAGGGTTATCCGTTTTTGTACAATAGATTGGTCAAATTTGAACACCGGTCATTGTCAGCACTACTTACTTATTGAAGCTTGAAAGAATGAATCACCTGACTCAACAAAATATATTTCAAACCCTTAAACACACTAAAACATGAAAAAAACTACTTTAATTTTCGCAGCACTGCTGGGCGCATTGACAACAACCTGGGGCCAGACTACTCAAGGAAGCGTCTCCTTTGGCGGTGGCATTCAATTCACAAACTCTAAGGAGGATTACTACAGCCAGAAAACTACTGAGTTTAGTTTTCAGCCCAGTGCCGGATATTTTGTTGCAGATAACCTGGCGGTGGGAATAACCCTGTTGATGTCTAATGAAAAGTATGAATATAGCGGTGGGAGTAATGCTACGAATAATTTCGTAGTTGGTCCCTTTGCACGATATTACAAATTTACTTCAAATGAAAGATTTGCATTTACAGGTGAAGTTGGTTTCCTGTTCGGTACCAGCAAGTTTAAACCTTCTTCGGGAAATGAAACTAAGGGAGGCGCCACGTACATTTATGTATCACCTGGATTTACTTATTTCTTTAGTGAGAAATGGGGATTGGATTTTCAACTACAGGGAATAACGTATTCATCAAGTGATCCTGATAAGGATGTGGATAACAATTCGTCAAGCTCTTTTACTTTTGGCGTTCAATCGCTTAACCCAACTTTGGGTTTTAGATTCTATCTCAGTAAATAAATTAATTTTCAATTTCTAAAAGGGGAGATCATGCTGAATGATTTCCCCCCCTTTTTTGCTTCCCCTGGTTGCTCACTTCCCGCAGTAAGATTTTGAGAGTTATTTAAAATCCTTTAAATCAGAGCTGACAGAATTAGCAACCCTGTTTGGCGAGGTTCTTTTGCTGATTGAGGATCGTAAAATTGTATCCGATAGGTCTTCAGAATGATGCTTAAAGCTTATAGGGGTATTTCTTAAACTTTTAAGGGCTTTTTTATATCCTTAACTTGGATTAATTCTAAATAGTGCATTCTTTTGCGATTATTTAGAAATAATCTAAACAATGAAAAAAGCCGTTTTATCTTTATTTATACTCGTTTTTGGCCTATCTGGTTATTCACAAACCCCTACCAGGATTATTACAGCGGGCAGTGCAATGACTGAAACGGTTTGTGCGCTGGGAGATTGCAATAAAATTATTGCATCCGACCGGACAAGCCTCTACCCCTCAGAAATTCAAAAACTACCTTCCATTGGCTATCGTAGCAGCATTAATGCAGAAGGTGTTATCAGTTTGCAACCAACCCTTTTTATTGCTGAGAAAGACTATGTGGAAAGCACGGTGTTAACGCAGATAAAAAGTACAGGAGTGAATGTACTGATCATAGAACGGGTTTACACATTGGAAGGAACAATTGATTTGATCCGCCAGATCGCAAAAGTTTTAAATAAAATCCCGGCCGGAGAAACACTGATAAAAAAAATTGAAAGCGAATTGGCAGAAGCAAAGGCAATCATTAAAAAATCGAATATGACACCGCGCGTGTTGTGTGTTTTTAATCGTGATAAGTCTTCATTAAATATTGCAGGCACACATACGTTCTCATCTATACTTCCCTATGCAGGTGCTGAGCCGGCCATTCATGGTGTGGATGGATATAAGCCTCTCAATACAGAATCATTAATGGCAGCCAATCCTGATTTTCTGCTCATGTTCGAATCGGGTGTTCAGAGTCTGGGCGGTGTGCAAGGCGTATTGGCAATTCCAGGCGTAATGCAAACCACGGCCGGTAAAAAAAAGCAAGTGATAGCCATGGAGGGAATCAAGCTTTCCAATTTTGGCCCTCGGTTAGGGGAAGCAGTAATCGAACTAACCCAACAACTTCATAAAGAAATTAAACCCTGACATGCAAGCCGCCACAATTGCCATGAAGCAGCAAAAAACAGGCGTGATCCTTTTAGGGTTGGGCATTACCCTGGCAATTATTTTTATAGTATCGCTTAGCATTGGGCAGATTTCTATTTCTCCAACTGACATACTTTTTCTTATTGGAAAAAAGGTGGGCCTCTTTTCTTCTTACGAAGCCAACGCAATTCACGACACCGTGCTATTTAATATTCGTTTGCCGCGAATTTTAATGACTGTTCTTATAGGTGGTGCGCTTGCAGTAAGTGGTGCAGCTTTACAAGGGTTGTTTCGCAATCCACTGGTAGAACCGGGTTTGATTGGTGTTTCCAGTGGTGCAGCTTTAGCTGTAGTGATATTAATTGTTTTTGGTAGCGCCTTTTCGCTTACGCGCGAAAGTGTGGGCATGAATATCATGATGCCCATAATGGCTTTTACCGGAGGGTTTTTAGCTACAATGCTGGTAATGAAAATAGGGGATCAGGTTGGCCGTACAAACATGGCTGTTCTGATACTCGGTGGCGTAGCCATTAATGCACTGGCTGGCGCGCTGATGGGACTGGTGATTTTTTATGCGGATGAAAATCAACTCCGTATGTTCACTTTCTGGACATTGGGAGATTTGGGAGGGGCAACCTGGCAAAGTCTGTTATTGGCTGCTCCGTTATTAATTATCTCAACCCTGTGGTTGCTTACCTTCCAGCTTCCGCTGAATGCTATTGCCATTGGAGAATCAGAAGCATTTCACATGGGGGTGGATGTAGACAAAGTGAAAAAATCAATTATTTTTTTTAGTGCGATTGCAGTGGGTGTAAGCGTATCCCTCGCAGGTATTATTGGTTTTGTTGGGTTGGTGGTGCCCCATCTTGTGCGGGTGGTATTTCAATCTGACAACCGGCTTGTTCTACCGGCTTCATTAATATTCGGGCCGCTCTTATTATTGTTGGCCGACCTGGTGGCGCGCACAATTGTAGCTCCCTCCGAATTACCTATAGGAGTTGTAACAGCCCTTGTAGGGGCGCCATTTTTCATTTTTCTTCTTATCAAGGCAAAACAAAAAAATGAACTGAACACACGATGATTCACGCAAAAAAAATAAGCCTTTCCATTGGCAATAAGAAGTTACTGAATAATGTAAACCTGCAGGTAATGCCGGGTTCGTTTACAGCTATTGCCGGCCCAAATGGTGCCGGTAAAACTTCGTTGCTTAAGGTGCTATCGCATGAATCGAATAAATACCAGGGCGAAGTATCAATAAATGGAAAAGATGCTTCACTTTATTCTATTGCCGAGCTTTCGGCCCTTCGGGCTGTATTGCCGCAGAGTTCACACGTGCAATTTCCTTTCTCAGTTAAACAGGTGGTGGAGATGGGAAGGCAACAGTATAAAAAGCAAGTACCTGCCGTGCTCAATGAGGTGATGGAACTAACGGGAGTTTCTGAATGGATCAACCGCAATTATCTTTCACTTTCAGGGGGAGAACAACAACGGGTTCAATTGGCACGTGTGTTAGCCCAAGTGTGGGAAATGAAAGATCATCCTCGCTTTATATTATTAGACGAACCAACGTCCAGTTTAGATATTGCACAGCAGCAATTAATATTTAGTTTGGTTAAGCAGGCTTGTAACCGGAATATTGGCGTGCTGGCCATTGTGCACGATCTTAACCAGGTGGCTCAATTTGCCGATCAACTTTACTTTCTCAAAGAAGGAAGGGTGGTTGCGCAAGGCGAACCGAAAAAAGTATTCACCAAGCACATTATCGAAGAAACATTTTGTTGCCGTGTTAATGTGTATCACGATCCGTGTACGGATTGTCCTTATATCGTACCAGACAAAACAATTTTATCCACATCTTTAAAAACTGTAACTCTATGAACCCTGTAGCCGAATCCAAAGCCGCCACCTTGCGCACTTCCTGGGAAGAATTAAAAAAAGTTAAACCTACACTGCGCATCCGCGATTGCGCCCTTGAGTTGGGTGTAAGCGAAGCCGAATTACTTGCCACCACCGTGGGCGATTATACCACGGCTTTACAAGGCGACTGGACTAAATTTCTAGAGCGACTTCCGGAATTAGGCCGGGTAATGTCGCTTACACGTAACGACAGTTGCGTACTCGAACATAAAGGACCTTTTCAGAAGATAGATATTATGGGTTCGCCTGTACATCGCATGGCTACTGTAATCGGACCGATAGAAACACGCGTGTTTTTTACAGCCTGGAAATTTGGTTTTGCCGTGCGCCAGCAAACTCCCCATGGGTTGCAACAAAGCCTTCAGATTTTTGATGAAGCAGGTCAGGCCGTTACCAAAGTATTTTTAGTGGCCGAAACCCCGGATAATAAAGCAGGCAGTAACCAGCAAGCGTTTGATAATATCGTAGCAGACTTTACATCCCCGCAACAAAGCCAGGAAATAGAAATCACATCCGTTAATCCGGCACGAAGCAAGTCATTGGGTGAAGTAGATAAAGAGGCGTTGCTAACGGATTGGGAAAACATGAAAGACACGCACGACTTCTTCGGCATGTTGCGTAAGCACCAGGTTAACCGTTTAGATGCAGTTGTGTTGGCGGAAGGAAAGTTTAGCTATCTTATTAATAAATCTGCACTAAAAGATATGCTGGAAAAAGCTGCGGCCGATAAATTACCCGTTATGGTTTTTGCCGGCAACCGGGGCAACCTGCAAATCCATCAGGGCAAAATTCAAACCGTGCGCGTGATGGAAAACTGGCTTAATATTCTTGATCCTGATTTTAACATGCATTTGCGTGAAGATCACATCGAAAGTGCGTGGGTAGTACAAAAGCCAACAACAGATGGTGTGGTTACAGGCATTGAAGTGTTTGATAAGAACAAGGAGATGATTGTACAGTTTTTTGGCTTGCGCAAACCGGGTATTCCTGAATTGGAAAAATGGCGCACATTGGTCGATAGTTTACCTCGCAATTGAGCGAAGCTGAAATATGAAGTGAAAGCCAGAGGGTGCATTTCAAATTGTCGTAATTCGTAAGCCCGAAGGGGCTGAAATGATTATAGAAATTTCATAAT
>CAZNRJ010000129.1:0-5011 GCA_964574945.1 uncultured Ohtaekwangia sp.
CTGCTGATAACCTTTACTCGCCTTACCTGGCGCAAACCGGAAGCAAACGATGGGGACATTACTTTGGTGTGAAAACAGAGTGGTGGCTTTGGTAGTGATTCATTTATCTTTTGGTGATGAATGAACTCAGGTATTCAACGCATGTGGAATTAGTGGTTAAGCGGCATAAAGCAAACACCTGCTTGCTGCTCAACTACTGTTTAGCGTGAAATTTAAAGTTCCCATCCATTAAATTATCAAAATTTAGATGATAATTTTTAGTGATCATACTCAATTTGTTAGTTGTGTAACCCCCTTGTTGACGGCAGTAGCATGTCACGGTCTGTAATTTCTAATGAGTCCACGTATTTCATCCACACTTTTGTCTAATGGCGAAATATTTACTGCTCCTATCCTTGTGTCGGATTTTATGGTTAAAATGTCTACTTCACTTTTTCCAGTTTGCTTTTTCTCAATACTTAATTCTTTAATTTCAGTCCATGTGAATGTTAGAGGCTTCCCTTCCTCATGGATTTCAATATAACTCTTTGTCAATGTTATGATTGAATTATTATCAAGTAACCTTTTCGTTTGAGTGAAAATCATGTAGAGGGCAAACAAGTTAACTGGGATTATCAGTAACTTTATATTTTGGTTTGTTGCAAATTTGTCAGTGAAGAATACAAAGTATGTCGACCCAATAATACATGTCGCAAAGAAGATAGTGATGGGTATTAACTTCTTCTTGTCGTACTTAATTTCAATTTTCTCCATTGACTACCATTATTATTGTTTTGGTGTTGCCGCCAACAATGTATAACACTGGCGGGAAATTTCCAATTCTTCATTCGTTGGAACAATCAGAATTTTTACCGGTGAATCATTTGTGTTGATCTCCATTACTTCTTTACCACCTGCTTTGTTTTTTCCTTCATCTAAATGAATGCCCAGGTATGCCATGTCTTTTGTAGCCAGGCTTCGTGTCAATGAATCATTCTCACCAACACCGGCCGTAAATACAATCGCATCCAAACCATTAAGCACCGCAGCATACGCACCGATATATTTCTTAATGTGGTAAGCATACATTTCGTACGCCAGCACAGCTTCTTTGTTTCCTTTGTTATACCCGGCTTTCACATCGCGCATGTCGCTAAAACCTGTCAGGCCAAGCATCCCGCTTTTTTTATTCAGGATTGTATTTACTTCTTCAGTAGAATAATTCAACTGGTTCACCATATAAAAGATTATCGATTGGTCAATGTCACCGGTACGCGTGCCCATGATCAAACCATTCATTGGCCCGAAGCCCATACTTGTGTCCACACAAACACCATCGCGAACAGCAGACATGCTGCACCCATTTCCTAAATGAATGACAATGATTTTAGAATCTTTCTTCTTTAAGTACGCTGCTGCCTTTTCCGAAACATACTTATGACTGGTGCCGTGAAAGCCATAGTTGCGAATACCATGTTCATCGTAGAATGATTTTGGAATGGCAATGCGGTACGCAACTGGGGGCATCGTTTGATGAAAGGCAGTATCAAACACCGCTACTTGTTTGGCCGTTGCGAAAATTTTCTCTGCCACCTCAATACCCAGATAGTTTGGTGGATTATGAAGGGGAGCGAGTGAGAATAGTCTTTTGATTTCTTCTTTTACCTCTGGTGTAATGACCATCGTTTTCGAAAAACTTTCGCCACCATGAACAACACGATGGCCGACTACATCAATTTCTTTCGGGTCCTTGATTACGCCAATTTCAGTATCGGTTAAGAGTTGTGATACGGCTGTTAATCCGGCAGCATGATCACGGATAGGTAAGCTTTCTTTTTTTTCTTTCTCACTTTTATTGAGAAAAGCTTTATGGTGAATGGTAGAACCCTCCTGGCCAATCCGGTCGATCAGTCCGGAGCAAACCACATTGGCTTCCGGCATCCGAATGAGTTGATATTTTATCGAGCTGCTTCCGGAGTTAATGACAAAGACATTCATGTATATAGATATTAGGCGTTAGTAGATAGACATTAGACAATAGACATTAGTAGTTAAACAACAGAACTGGTAGTCCATACCTTACTTATTGCTGTGCCTGGATTGCAGTGATTACTACTGTATTGAAGACATCCGCTACGGTGCAGCCGCGACTGAGATCATTTACAGGTTTATTGAGACCTTGCAACATCGGCCCGATGGCCAGCGCCCCGGTTTCGCGCGGAACGGCTTTGTAGGTATTGTTACCTGTGTTTAAATCAGGGAAGATCAACACGCTTGCTTGTCCGGCCACTGCAGAGTTTGGCATTTTCTTTTTACCTACGGAAGGATCAACAGCAGCATCATATTGAATTGGCCCCTCTACTTTCAGGTCAGGCCTTTTTTGCCGTACCAACTCCGTTGCCTTTCTTACTTTCTCAACATCGGCACCCTCCCCGGACGAACCGGAAGAGTAGGAAAGCATGGCGATCTTCGGTTCGATGTTAAACATTTTGCTGGTTTCAGCCGAGGAGATCGCGATGTCGGCAAGCTGTTCAGAAGTTGGATTCGGATTGACAGCACAATCACCAAACACCGAAACACGATTGGGAAGGCACATAAAGAAAACAGAAGATACCGTTGAAACGCCCGGCTTGGTTTTAACAAACTGCAGTGCAGGCCGTATGGTATGTTGTGTGGTATGCACAGCGCCTGAAACCATTCCATCCGCTTCGCCTTTATACACCATCATGGTGCCGAAGTACGAAACATCCAGCATCAGGTCACGTGCCATTGCCAACGTAAGATTTTTATTTTTCCGAAGCTCATAGAGTGTATTCGCATATTCTTCATAGCGATCGGAAGAGGCAGGGTTGATGATTTTTACTTTTTCCAGGTCCATCGTAATGTTCAACCGCTGCAATGCCGCCTGGATACTTTCCTGGTTACCAAGGATGGTAAGGTCTACAACATTCTGTTTGATCAATGCATCAGCCGCCATGAGTATGCGATCGTCATCGCCCTCGGGAAGTACAATATGTTTTTTCTGTTCCTTTGCCCGCTTCACAATTTGATACTGGAACATGCGCGGGGTAATGTTGCTGGTGCGGAACGAAATGATTTTTTTCTCCAGCGCCTTAACATCTACATATTTATCGAACATACTGATGGCAAGGGAAATCTTTTCCTTGTTCTCCGGATAAATACGGGATTGCGCATTGGCCACACGTGTAACTGTTTTAAAAGTTCCGGTCTCTGCCGAGATGATAGGAACGATTGTATCCAACCCCTCAATCAGGTTCAGAATGGTTTGTTCAGGCACTAATCCGCCTGTTAAAACAAGGCCGGCAATTTTTGGATAGCTTTTCGAAATATTTGCCTGCAATGCACCGATGATGATATCTCCGCGATCGCCCGGTGTAACAATCAGCGTGTTATTATTTAACCGGGTTAGGCAGTTGTGCAATTGCATGGCGCCTACTATAGAATGGTCGACCTGGTTGGACAGCAGATTTTCCCCAAACAAAATCTTTCCGCCCACGGATTCAAAAATTTCTTTCATGGTGGGACTTCCTAAATCTATGTTCGCGGGAATACACGTTACAATGATTCCTTTTGGTAAAGCCTTGGTGAGTTGTTCCCTTATTTCTTCTTCTTTCTTACTATCAATTTTATTGGCAATGAGGGTGAGTACCTGCACACCTTCATCCATAAAACTTTTTGTAGTTGACACGGCCGTATCAACAATTTCCTGAACCGGTTTTCCTTCTCCCTTTACGATGATAGCAGCCGGTATCCCCAGGTTTTTAGCGATGGATATATTTCCATCAAATTCCTGGTTCGTGCTGGCACCCATAAAATCCGTTCCCTCCACCACCACAAAATCATTTTTTTCCTGCAACCGCTTGAAGCGTTCAATGATGGTGTCTATAAAATAAGCTTCGTTGCCGGAATTGAGATGTTTAACAACTTCGCTGCGGGTAAACGCAAACATATCCTGATAGGGAATGTTCAGGTTGAAGTGGCTGGAAATAGTATCAAGGTGGCGGTCTTTCTCAGTTCCCTTGTTGCTGATAACCGGCTTGAAGTAGGCTATTTTTTCTGTTTTGCTCGCCAATAGATTAACAAGGCCCAGGGCTATGATTGATTTGCCAGAGTATGGTTCTGTGGTGGCAAGGTAGATTGCATTTGTCATGGTGGATCAAACTTATTTTATAAACCAAGTATAGTCTTTAACAAAAAGAACTAAAGATAACAATGATTGATGAGTGTTTAAAAACTTAAAGAAACAGTAAGCAGAATGAAAGGATCGTCAAAGCCAAGATTGTAGAGGTAGCCGGTAAGTTCCCAATTTTTGAGAGCACCGCCTACTAAAAGGCCGCGCTGAATATTCAGGTTCGTTTGATATAATCTTGTGCGTTGCCCGCTGATGCCAAACCACAACCAATCTTTTGGTGAATATGTAAGATCTGTCCAGTTATAAAAGAAATTATTCTCGCTGGATTTCGAGTCAAATAAATATTCCCCTTCACTATACAATTCAAATCCTTTGTAATTTAAGGTTATCTCAATGCCCGCAGCAATACCTTTTGTTAGGCCAAACACTCCTCCAATCATGGGAGTAAACGTGTATTCAAATTTATCTCCACCGGAAAAATTATATCCGGCCCAGGCCGAAAATGTTTCCCTGTCTTCGTAATTATAGCGTGCTTCAAGATGTAACGCTTTTTTGTTTGCGATAAAAACAGGCAGGAACACAAAATCATCTGAAAAAAAAATAAAAGTTGGCATCGGTATTAAAGTCCCACGTTACGGGAGCTGTCTTTTTCCCCTCTTGTCCATACAAGAAAGAATAACAGGATGCCATCATCCAAAAGCAAACAATTTTTTTCATCCTCCAAGAGCTACAGTAAGTGCAACTAACAATACACCTATTAACATATACACAATGGCTGTGATCCCACGCCTGAAACCTGCATAACCCGCCAGCATAAATCCACCAATAAACAACAATGTTAATGCAACGCCATTGGATACGCGCATGGCCACGCCCAGT
>CAZNRJ010000129.1:5021-9421 GCA_964574945.1 uncultured Ohtaekwangia sp.
TTTTTTTAGAAGGCTCCGGTAATTTTTTTATCCGATCACTTAATTCATTTAACTCCTGGGCCGTCATCAGGCCGGCAATAACGGGTTGAATTTCGTCCCTTAGAATTTTCCCGGCTTTATCCGGTTCTTTTGTTTCATGTATTCGCTTAATGATCATTACGGAATGTCCGCGCTCAATGGCAACATTCATCAGGTACATAATAGCGTCTACTAATCCCCATGCCACATTGCAACCCAGGGCAGCCCATAACAATTGGCGCACATCTTCCCGTGCATCGGTGCTGGCGCTGATGGCACCGGTGAAGCTCAACACCATAATTAATCCAAACAACACCTCGGCAATCCGGTCCACCGGATTTAAAACAGCCGATTCCTTAATTCTATTTTTCCAGAAACTTTGGTCGTGCATCATGCGGAAGGAATAAAATATAACATCATGCCGATGATCAGGTAAACCATGATCAACTGAACGCCTTTATACCAGTTGGATCGCCCATCACCCGCTACCATCGCAGCTAATATCACTGACAAAAATAACGCTACAATAAGTCCCTTTGGAAAGTTGAGGTTCATTTGCCCAGGTCCGATAAACATGCTCATGATCACCAGCATGGGTGCAACAAAAAGGGCAATTTGGATGGAACTTCCCAGGGCAATGCCAATACTTAAATCCATCTTATTTTTTGCTGCCATGGTAATCGCGGAAATACTTTCTGCGGCCCCGCCCACGATTGCCAAAAAGATTACCCCGATAAATACACTTGACATGCCCAGGACTTTGCCTGTTTCCTCAGCAGCCCCAACCAACACTTCACTCATGAAAGCAGCTAAAACCGATGCCACTACGAGCGTGATCAGCGCTCTTGTAATAGACCATTTTTCTCCATGCTCATCATGATGCCCTCCCCCTTCACTCCTGAAAAAATCAGGGTGTGTCTTGATCATAAAAAACAGATACAGCACATAACCGGTCAGCAGCACGATAGAAAGATAAATGTTTAACATATTTTCATTTTCTGTGACTGCTTTCTCAGCCGTAAGAATATGAAACCCGCTTGGTATGGTAAGGCTGATCACTGCAATCAACATCATGGAGCTATACACACGGATGCTGGTGATATTATAATCCTGGTTGTGAAACTTTATACCTCCCACTAAAAACGATACTCCCGTAGCCAACAACAGGTTGGCCAGAATCGCCCCGGCCAGTGAAGCCAACACCATTCCGTGCAACCCTGCTTTCAAGGCGATGATGGCAATGATCAATTCCGGAAAATTACCAAACGTTGCATTCAATAATCCGCCAACCGCATCACCGGTATAACCCGCTAATTGTTCGGTGGAGCTTCCTATCAACCGTGCGATAGGTACAATGGAAAGTGCTGCCGAGAAAAAAATAAGCGGTGCAGAGGCATGACTATATTCGAGAAGAAGGGTAATCGGAATAAATGCAAATAGCCAGTAGATGCTTGGTTTTAAAATCTTTTTCATACAAGATAGGATTTAGCGATTATAGGTTAAAAGAAGTTTGATATCAATAACACAATCGTTTCGGGTACAAGGGTGCACATTCTTCAATTTTTCCCTGAGTCTTCAATTTGTTGACTAACCAATTTCGCAATGAAGATAGCGGGAAACAGTTGGCCTAAAAGTCCTTCCATCATTACGAATATTCGTGCAGTGGAACTTATTGCAGTAATATCTCCATAGCCAATGGTGGTGAGCGTTACAAAGCTGAAGTATGACAATTGTTTTAATGCTTCATCACTTTGAATTGCCTCACCACCATACAGGAATGAATCAGGGTACATAATATAAATGGCAACGTAAAGTGTCGCCCATATATGCCCCACAATAATGTAAGCAGTAACCCCACCCGCAATTTTATATGTTGTAATGATTGTACTTGCAAAAATCTGGCTCACAACAAGTATTATACTATAGATCATATAACACGTGATGAGTAGTGCATAAAGCAAATTCAATCCCTGACTTTCGGTTTGGGTGAGAACAATTGCCAGTAACAATATTACCGCAGAGATGACATACCCTATTGATTTTCCAACAGCAGGCAGCGAAGAAGATTTCACAGCAACGAGGGTGAACAGGAAAAAGCCAATTCGTACGATAAGCTTATTTTCCCCAAGGATGCTTTCTGTAAGTTGAGTGCTGACTAATATGAGCAGTGAGATCACTAGCATCCAAATGAAGCCCTTATCGTCTTTCCAAAGGTTATTGTAGGCGCTCATAGTTTAGCTTGATAATGGATTTAGGTGTATGGAAAACACAATTTAATGAATTGAATTAAACAATGATGTGAATACGTTTTAATTTTTTAGCGTGATAAGTGATACTAAAGCGAGCCATTACGAAGTACTGCAGCGTGGTTTTGTGAGAGATAAGTTTGACCATTGCATGAAATGCAATAAAATTTTTGTAAATAGAATTAGAAATCATCTCAAAAATACTTTGTCATCGCGGACAACGATCCGCGATCTCGGAATCCGTGCAAAAAAACGAGATACCGGAATAAATTCCGGTATAACAGATACTCTTGGAGTATTTTTGAGATGACTTATACTAAATTGTCTAATTGTCGGGCTCATGGAAGGATATTCATTATTCGGCTCGCAAAATAGGTTTTCCCTGAACAGCTTTATCCATCGGAATTTTTTTGGTTTAACGGCTGCCGGAATTGTAGTCATATTGCTTCTTCTTTTGTTTAAGTGGCTGCCGGAATACAGTAAGGTAAATACCATAACAATAGCTGCCAACTCGAAAAATAGTGATGAATTCCTCGCTGTTCAGGCGCTTGCCAAGGTAATCAACAGTACTTCAAAAATTACGAAGGTATCCGTATTGGAGACTGGCGGAACGATAGAAAACATAGAATTGCTGCAATCCGGTTCGGTGGACATGTGTACCATGCAAGGGGACTATCCGGCATCAAACAATATCCAATTGGTATCGAATCTGTACCTGGATATATTTCAGTTCATCAAACAAAAGGACCTTCACATAGATGATATCTCGCAGTTGGCCAATACGCGCATTGGCATAACCACGGATTCGGATGCCGAATTCCAGAGCTTTAAAAAAATTGTAGAGCATTTCAATCTTAGTATAACTGACTTTAACCTGGTGAGGGGAAACTGGGAGTTTCTTTCATGGGCGTTTAAGAATAAAGAAGTTGATGTTATTTTCAGGGTGCGGTTTCCCACCAGTAAATCGCTCATTAATTTAATCAAGGAAACCAACGCGGATATTGTTCCAATCAAGCAAGCATCCGCTATTTGTTTACATTATCCCATTTATCAAAAAACAGAAATCCCCAGGGGCTTGTACTCCGGTGCCCCTGTACTTCCTGACCAGGACCTTACCAGTATTGGCATCGACAGGATGCTGGTTGCCCGCTCGTCTATCAATTCGGAAGTAGTGAAAGAGATTTGTGAAACAATTTTTATACACCGGAGGGAACTTAGCCAGGAATTTGATGCCTTAGGTTTTAGTATTCCTCCCAGTGAATTTTCCTATATCCCCTTGCACGAGGGGGCAAGGAATTACCTGAACAATAAAGAACCCAATTTCATTCAACAAAATGCAGAACCCATTGCCTTAATTCTATCTGTAGTGGTCATATTAGGCTCAATGATTATTCAGATTTTCAATAATCAAAAAAGAAAACGGGTGTTGAATCACAATAAGAAGCTGATCCAATTGAAGTTTAAAATAGAGCGGTCAACATCCTATGAGCAATTGGAAATTTATAAGGATGAACTAAGTGGTTTTGTTGCCCGGGTGGTGGATGATGCCGTGGTCGGCAAAATCAGCTCTACCGGCTTTGAGTTCTTTTCTTTTACCTGGGAAAGTATACTGGTTATTATTGCCGAAAAGGAAAAAAAACTGGAAAAAAATAAATGAAATTTATAATAAAGAACTATTCGCTGGTTTCAATGCTGGGCGCCCTTGTGGTTGGCATCATTACCTTTTTTATAAGTTTACAATCATCAAAAAAAGATTTGATAAACCAAACCTCACGTACCATTGAGGTGGTAACCAATATAAAAGCGCAACTGTTAGACAGGAAACTCTTTTCGTTAGAACAACAGTTGAACCTTCTGGCAGGGAATGAAATGGTACGCAGCCTCTTGTTTTCTTCGAAAAGCGATTCCAAGCCAAAGACCAGCCTGGAATTTGATGAATTTATTAATAGCCTCCTCTCCAATCAAGGCTGCAGCAATATGCTGCTCATTCGTCAGTCCGGTGAGATCGCCTACACCATTACCTCCAACCCGAACAAGGTTATCCCCGATGAAGTTTTTCGATTTGCCCAACAAAGCGCTGGTGCGGCATCGGCTCCAAAAATTATTTTGAATAAGAAAGAGCCCTATCAGTTTTAC
>CAZNRJ010000130.1:0-3172 GCA_964574945.1 uncultured Ohtaekwangia sp.
GAATAAAAAAAGTAGCGCCATGGGCTATCGCTAAACCACAGCAGTCCTGCATTGACTATCAGAAACAGTGCAAATGTATAGGCCGCGATGACCCACGCACTATCGGCACTCTTAGGTTGAATTACAAAAATGAGTACAGGCGTGAGCACCAAAAACAGGAGTGCCTGATAAGCGGGTTTTTGTATGAGCAAATACACGTTCCAATCCATCTCTATTAATTTAAAATAACCGGGCACTCATTTGTGTTACAATTAAAAGTAATTTTTTCTACTTTTAAAGTAGAACACGAACAATGTAAGCCAAAGAATGAAGCGATACAAAATCTAAGAAACATCCGGTATGCAAAACCTTAAACAAGCTGTTCCTTTTTTTATGGTAACAAACATGGAGCGATCCCTTGAATTTTACAACCGGCTTGGTTTTAAAGTAACGATAGACTGGAAGCCGGCAGCACGGATTGAGTGGTGCTGGATTGAAAGGGAAGGAGTACCTTTAATGTTACAGGAATATCATGAAGACCGGGTGCCAACAGGGAAACCGGGCGAAGGGGTTTCCATTTGTTTTATCTGCGAAGATGCGATTAAACTATACCATGAATTTTTACAGCAGGGATTAACCCCAGCCGAACCATTTGTGGGAAACAAAATGTGGGTCACCTCTATGAAAGACCCGGATGGCTATCGATTGGATTTTGAATCCAACACAAATGTTGAGGAAGAAACAACATATTCAGCCTGGGCAAAGATGCCTTAATGAAAAATCACTTCCCGTTCCACCCCGGCCCTCTCACCACTCTTCCCGGTGTTGCTCCTGTATGTTCACCATCAGCTAATACTTGTGTTCCGTTTACAAACACATGCACCATGCCCGTGCTGTATTGATGCGGATTTTCAAACGTTGCGTGATCCTGGATTTTTGCCGGATCGAAAATAGCGAGGTCGGCAAAGTAGCCGGATTGCAACAAACCGCGTTTTTTAATTTTCAAATTGGTGGCAGGCAGTGACGTGAGTTTGCGAATAGCTTCTTCCATAGGAATTACTTTTTCATCGCGCACATACTTGCCCAACACGCGTGCAAAATTTCCGTATGCCCGTGGGTGTGTACTCGATTTGAGAAACACACCTTCCGTGGCGGGCGATTCAGCATCCGATCCAAAACTTAAATAGGGCAAAGCCAACTGGCGTTTAATATTTTCTTCACTCATCATAAAATAAGCCGTGCCCACGCGCGTGCTATCGGCAATCACTAAATCCATTGCCGTTTCTTCCGGACTCTTGCCATAAATCTTTGCGACTTCTGCCAATGTCTTTCCGGTAAATCGTTTCAGCGAATCGTTTGCAAATCCTAATAACAAAACCCGATCAGGACTACCCGCCATCAGCAAAAGATTCTCCCATTTGTCGGAAGGTTTGCGCATTTCTTCCAACGCCTTCTTCCTGATTTTTGGATCTTGTAATCGCTTGATCCAAACCTTAATTCCACCCTCTTGCACCCACGGTGGCATGGAGGCATCGAGCCCGGTTGCGCCCGCGGGATACGTGTACATATCAGCCGTGATTTTTAAGCCTTCTTTGTTTGCTTTATCAATTTTTGCAAGCACCGAATCCAGCTTCCACCAGTTGTCGTTGCCCGCCATCTTTAAATGATAAATCTCAGCCGGAAGTTTTCCTTCGCGTGCAATGCGAATGGTTTCATCCACTGCTCCAAAAATTCCATTGCCTTCGCTGCGCATGTGGGTGATGTACATACCGTCATATTCACCTGCTACTTTGCACAACTCAATCAATTCTTCCGTAGAGGAATAATTGGCAGGAGCATAAATCAAGGATGAGCCTACACCAAGCGCCCCTTCTTCCATGGCTTGTTTCACCAATGCTTTCATGCGTTGCATCTCCCCTGCATTAGGCAACCGGTTTTCGTAACCCAATTCGTGAACGCGAGCGGTAGTAGCTCCGATAAACGAAGCAACATTAGGTGCAATGCCCCTGCGCTCCAGCGATTCCAGGTATTCACCTAACGTAGTCCAGTCAATTTCATATTTCCAATCAGGATTGCGATTCATATCCGCCACGGCATCGGCCTTCATCTGATCACTCAACGGCCCCATCGATGATCCCTCCCCAAATACTTCCAGCGTTACTCCTTGCCGAATATCAGCTTGAGATTTGCCATCAACAATAAGTGATTCAACAGCCCAACTTAGCATATTAATAAACCCCGGTGACACGGCAAGTCCTGTGGCATCAATTTCCTTTTCCCCTACTGCTTTTGACAGGTCGCCAATAAAAGCAACGGTGTCTGCATTAATTCCCACATCCGTAACTACACCTGCAGTACCCGATCCGTCATACACCGTTCCGCCACGAATGATGATGTGATATTTTTGCTTCTGGCAAGCGCTTAAAACAAATAGAAAAAGAAATAGGTAAGGGAGTTTTTTCATAGGAATAGGTTTTGAAGTGATGAAGATAATACTTTCTAACAAGTAATAGAACGCAGGTGCGCTGTGTGCCTTACATCGCTTATAGAAACCACTTTGTGATTTCGTACCTTCGTGGCAAAAATTCATACTTCCATAACCACTAAGACTCAATGGCACGAAGGAAGGCACAAAGAATGTATTGTTAACACGAGGCGTCTGACCCTTAAGGTGTCTTGACGCCTTGCTCGTACGTGTCAGAAAGTAATGGAACGCGAATTTTAGTAAGGATTAATCCTGCCCATCCTTACGAAAAGAGGAAATGTAACGCGCATAGAATTCCCTTTCCACAAAGGCGCAATTGCTTCAATAAGTTTTATAACAGGATCAATTTTATTCACTTGCATATATTTTCTAACAGCCGACCAGGTACTGAGGTATCCGGCCAGTTGTTCAATTGTCCACTCAAAAGAAAAATCAAATGGGGGTGTGTTTATTTCTTCGAACGGAAACGGAATGGTTTTATAGTGTTCATCAATGAGATGCCGTTCCTTATCCCAATAAGGCCCAACAATATTTTTATAGAAGTCGTGAAGAAGTAAATCAATTTCTTGATTAATACCAAGCAAGCTATATCCCCAAGCAGCGAGTATCGCATTGGGCTTTGCTACGCGGTTCACCTCTTGATAAAAAGCATCAAAATTAAACCAATGTATCGCTTGCGCGACTGTCACTAAATCAATACTGCTATCT
>CAZNRJ010000130.1:3182-4100 GCA_964574945.1 uncultured Ohtaekwangia sp.
GTTGCTTCGCACTGATATCCGTTGCCAACACTTTTTTGAACTTCGTGCTTAACACCCGCGCAGACTGACCATTGCCTGTTCCGCTATCCCAGGCAGTATCAAAATCAGTTACATGCGAAAAGATAAATTCATACAAGGCATTCGGATAGGTGGGCCGGAATTGTGAATAGAGCTTTGAATGTTCAGAAAATAAATCCTTCACGCTGCTATTGTTTATAACCCGGCCCGCGAATACAACGACCAGGGGTTAACCCTGTATGATTACCGGTATCAAGCACCTGCACGCCATTCACAAACACATGCACCATACCATCCGCATAGTGATGTGGCTGATCAAAGGTAGCATTGTCTTTTACTTTGGCAGGATCGAAAATCACCACATCGGCATAATTGCCAGCCTGCAAACTACCACGCTTTTTAAGTTTTAGATTTGATGCAGGCAATGCGGTAAGTCTGCGGACAGCTTCCTGCAACGTCATCACACTTTCCTCCCGAACATACTTCCCCAGCAACCGGGCAAAACTGCCATACGTTCTCGGATGCGTGGGATCACTTGTAAAAGGCGCTTCGTTGGGAATAGATGCAGCATCGGAACAGATGCTGACATAAGGAAGCGCAAGCATTCGTTTTACATTCTCTTCAGAAATCAAAAAGAAGATGGCAGCAATGCCTGACTTATCTTTCACAATAAGATCGATCATGGTTTCATTGGCGCTCTTACCATGCAGTGCTGCCACTTCACTTAATCGCTTGCCGCGATACAATTCATTTAATGAATCATTATTAAACCCGATAAGCATGACATCCTTAGGGTCAGAATTTTTTGTTGGAATTCCCAACCTCAATTCTTCCAAAACTTTTTTTCGCGTTGCCGGATTTCTCAACCGCCTACGCATAGCAGGTGCACCGCCAGCCTGC
>CAZNRJ010000130.1:4110-9338 GCA_964574945.1 uncultured Ohtaekwangia sp.
CTGGGTGCAGGCTGGCGGTGCACCCAGGTAGGCAACCGGGCTGTGAGTGATGTGCCACTTGCATTGTACGTGTACATGTTGGCGGTTATTTTCAATCCTGCTTTTTGTGCACTGTCTATCTTAGCAATTACAGTATCTGCTTTATTCCAGTTCCACGTGTTGTTTATTTTCAAGTGATAAATTTCAGCGGGCACATTTGCTTCCCGCGAAATAGTAAACACTTCATTGAGGGCTGAATAAATTTTATCGCTTTCGCTGCGCATGTGAGTAATGTACATGCCATCATACCGCGCAACCACTTTACACAATTCAATCAGTTCGTGCGTATCGGCATAATCGGCAGGGGCGTATATGAGCGAAGAACCCAGCCCCATGGCACCTTCCTGCATTGCCTCCTCTACCAATTGTTTCATGCTGGCAAGTTCGTCTTGGTTTGGTTTTTTGTTTTCGAAACCCAATACATAGCTGCGAACGGTAGTTGCCCCAACAAACGAAGCAAAGTTTGTACTCACTCCTTTCTTTTCCAGCACATCAAAATACTCTCCGAGTGTGGACCACAATGACAATGAATCCTTGATTCTATCTTTTCGTATGGGTCCGGGGCTCCACCCTTCGCCAAACACTTCCAACGTTACTCCTTGTTTAAGATCACTCATGGAGCGTCCATCTTTCAGCAACGAACCGTCTGCCCAGCTAAGCATATTTATAAAACCAGGGGCCACAGCTAATCCCGTTGCATCAATTTCTTTTATACCCAGCTTGCCGGATAGATCTCCTATCGCAGCAAGCGTATCGGCTTGAATGGCAACGTCTCCAACAAAAGGATTTTCACCAAACCCAGCATAAACCATTCCATTGCGAATGATCAAATCGTAGTCGGGCTTTTGTTCGCCACAGGCAAGAACAATCCACACGAGTGTAACTACCAGGGATGTTTTTATGATGCTACGCATTTTCTGAAAGCAGCAATCGATCCAACAATTCTTTAAAAAATTTTGCAGCCAGCATAGCAGTTATACCCGATGCATCACGGGTTGGATTGAACTCTACCAGATCGGCACCTACCAAATTGCCTTTCAGGGTTTGAATGATACGTATCACCTCCCGACTGGTAAAACCACCGGGCTCATGATGAGAAACACCGGGCGCAAAAGCCGGATCGATGGCATCCATATCTAACGAAAGATAAGTTGGTCCCTGAAACTGAAATTGTATAGTGTTGTTCCAATCCTTCATTTCAATAATCTCCACACCAAAACGAGCGGCCTGTTCCCGCTGATGTTTACTTAGCGTACGAATACCCACCTGCACCAATCGCACGGCTAAATCCTCTTCCATAATTCTTGCAAAGGGACAAGCATGCGAGTATGTATCGCCTTCAAACGAATCGTACAAATCTGCATGCGCATCTATATGGAGAATATTTAACCGGTCGTGTTTCTTTGCAAATGCTTTTATGACAGGATAACTGATTGAATGATCGCCACCCAGCGAAAGAATCCTATGATCCTGCGCAAGCAGATGATGAATTGACTTTTCAATTAACAACAATGGATTCTCTCCATTAAAAGTAAGATCCCCTGCATCCGACCAGATGCCTGTTTCTTTTAAATCAACGCCCCGCTCGGTAAAGTAATTAGACGAATCGGAATGAAACGCCTTCCTGATTTCGCTGGGAGCCAGGGCCGGTCCCCGAAGAAAAGAAGAGGCCTCATCGAATGGAATACCTAACACTGAGATCATATCATTAAGATTTTGATATTTATAAGATACCAATGACCGAATTTAGACTAAATGCACAATTGTTTAACAGTTATTTGGATTCAGTCCATCAAAAGAATTTCGTACCTTTACAGCCTCTTCCGTTTTGAGATATGTTAGCCTGCTACCCTATCCCGAATCTTAAGGGGTAAACCAAGAAAAGCACTAACAAAAAAACATGGCCAGACCACAAGAAACCTTTAACAAAAAAGAATTAGAGAAAAAGAGACTTCAAAAAAGGAAGGAAAAGGAACAGCGGAAGGAAGAGCGGAAGGCAAATGCCAAGGAAGGGTCTTCCTTTGAAGATATGCTTGCTTATGTAGACGAAAACGGAAACATAAGTTCAACTCCCCCCGATCCGTTGAAGAAAAAATCAACCATCAAAACAGACGATATTGTACTTGGCTCACGTAACAACGGATCGGTGAATCAGGCAACAGGCGCTGTCCGGCAAGGTCGCGTTACCTTCTTTAATACCTCAAAAGGATTTGGTTTTATTAAGGACACCGAAAATGGTGAAAGCATCTTCGTTCATAGCAATGGACTCGCCACACCCATAAAGGAAAATGATTTAGTCTCCTTCGAAACTGAGCGTGGTTTTAAGGGCCTGAATGCGGTGCGTGTAAAAGTAGTTAAGTAAAAACTTACCCGGATTTCGATTTAACCTTTCGTTTCTGCTTCAACTTCAGGCTGAACGGTACTTATTGAAAGTGTAAACTGCTTATCCAATACAAATTCATACTTACTGGCGTCCAGCAATTCAGCCCCTTTCTTCGATTGTGAAAGCACATGCAAAAGGTCCTGGGCGGTGGCCGATTTTCTGATGTCATTCAACGCGCGGCCCTGGAAAGCCTGCATGGTAAATGTATATCCTTTTTCTTTGGGATTTAAAGTCTTGAATTCGTGTCCAAAAAATTTATACTGCTGAGTGCCTCCCTCTGCGGCAACCATCAACTGTAAGATAGCGGGACGGTATTTACTCCACAGTGAAACATACAGTTGACTTGAATTTGAACTGAAAAATCTTGGACTCATTTTTTTGTTTTAAAATTTAGCGGTAGATCGATTTTTGTTTTTAACCCAGGTAGGACTTCAAATATTTACTGCGTGAAGTATGCCTTAACCTCCGGGTTGCCTTTTCCTTGATTTGGCGAACGCGTTCGCGGGTAAGTTTAAATTTATCCCCTATTTCTTCTAATGTCATCGGGTGGCCGCCATTTAAACCATAGTAATCACAAATTACTTCTGATTCCCTTTCGGATAAGGTTGACAACGCCCTGGATACTTCCAGCTTAAGGGAGTCCATCATCAAAGCAGCATCGGGAGTTTCCTCGCTGTTGCTTTCCAGTACATCAAGCAGTTTGTTTTCTTCGCCCTGCACAAAGGGTGCATCTACAGAAATTTGCCGTCCGCCCACACTCATGGTGCTCTCCACTTCTTCAATGGTTACGTCCATGATCTCGGCTACTTCGGCAGGCGAAGGTTCGCGCTGAAATTTTTGCTCAAGCTCAGAAAAAGCACGGGAAATTTTATTCAATGAACCTACGCGGTTTAACGGCAAACGCACCACACGCGATTGTTCAGCCAATGCCTGCAGGATAGATTGACGAATCCACCACACAGCATACGAGATAAATTTGAAACCACGTGTTTCATCAAAGCGCATAGCAGCTTTTATCAGGCCCACGTTACCTTCATTGATAAGGTCACCCAACGTAAGCCCGTTGTTTTGATATTGTTTGGCAACCGACACCACAAATCGCAAATTGGCCTTAGTCATTTTCTCAAGTGCAATTTGATCTCCTGCTCTGATTCGCTTCGCCAAATCCACTTCCATTTCGGCAGTGATCAAATCTACCTTTCCTATTTCCTGTAAATATTTATCAAGAGACTGGCTCTCCCTGTTTGTAATTTGCTTACTGATTTTTAATTGCCTCATAAATATTGAATGATAATGTTAGTAATCAATAAAAGGATAATATTGGAAATTAAGTTCAAACAGGCTGCACCCCTAATTGTTTCAGCAACCTGGCGTGCCCGGCCAATGCATCGGCAAACGTACGGGCGCTTTTATAGGGTAGTCCAAATTCCAGTGCAGTCTCTTTTACGATCTTTGAAATTTTCCGGTAATGGACGTGGCAAATGTTTGGAAACAAATGATGTTCAATCTGAAAATTAAGACCACCCACATACCATGAAAACCAGCGGCTTTTGTTGCCAAAATTGGTTGTGGTTATCAGTTGGTGAATTGCCTAGTTATTCTCAAGCTGATTCTTTTCATTCGGAAGAGGAAATTCGGTGCCTTCAATTACATGGGCAGGTTGAAAAATGATGGCCAATAAAAAGCCTGCTATATAATGCATCATAAAAACGCCAATCACGATTTGCCACCAGGCCAGGGGAGTGAACAGAACCGGGATAACGAAAATATAACTAACGTAAACAATCTTTGTTAAGATCAGGATGATCCATTCTTTACTTACGTGCGAATTATTGGATTTAGTAAGACCATTCTTGTTATACCGGTCTAACCGGGAAAAATCCTTAAATACCATCCAGGTAATGGTCATTAATCCGTAAAGGAACCATGCATATACATGTTGATACTTGTGGATCCATTTCCAATCAGAATGAGGGGTTAGCCGCAGTACGCCCCGGGGACTGATATCTTCATCTTCTTCATGCACGTTGGTATAGGTGTGATGAAGCACATTATGCTGAATTTTCCAATTGAAGGCATTGGCACCGATCAAATTCATTGAGTAGCCAACAAAATTATTTACCCATTTTTTCTTCGAATACGCACCGTGGTTTGCATCATGCATTACTGACAAACCGATGCCGGCCAGGCCAAGCCCCATAATAACTACTGAGAACAGTAGCCATCCGGTTCCTGAAATAACTCCTCCAAGAATCAATCCATAAGGAATGAAGTACATTCCAAACATGAAAAATGTCTTAATGATCATTTCCATATCCGCATGCCGGTTGAGTCCGTTCACCTTGAAATACTCCCCCACCCTTTTATTCAGAGTAGCTGAGAATTCGCGCTGCGAAGGTGCAAACGTTAATGTTTTAGGACTTTTGGTAACTGACATTGGCTGTTGTTTAAACTGTTGACCCATAACGAGTTTCCCTCATTATGTTAGCAGGACAATATTTTAGTGTAACTCCCCTACCAAACTTGTTCAATTGAAAAAATCAAGTGGAGATACCCGTTAAACGGCCTAAAACCTGACAAGATTCATAGAATTGATCGGCAAAGATACGAATTTTTGGGGTATTTTTTTAAGAAACTCTATTATAGGTGAATGTTCGTATTGGATATGGAAAGCCTTTAAAATGCTGCTAATTAAGGTACCGGGCTATTCCTAATTCCAGGCCCCTCAATTCAGCAAGTCCTTTTAACCTACCGATGGCAGTATACCCCGGCAACGTCTTTTTGGTGAGATCGTCCAGCATTTGGT
>CAZNRJ010000131.1:0-747 GCA_964574945.1 uncultured Ohtaekwangia sp.
CTATGAATATCATGGAAACGGTACACTCATTCGAAAAATAAATTATGAAGATGGCATGCGTCATGGCGATGTGGAAGTCTATGATGAACAAGGGCGATCTATTCAGCGTGGGTTTTACCAAAACAATAAGTTGGTTGATAGCATTAAATCCTATTTCCCTTCCGGGATGCTTAAACAGGAAAGTCTTTTTGTAAAAGGAAAACCCGATGGGTTTATAAAAGAATATTATCCGTCCGGTAAACTGCAAAAAGAGATTGCGTATAAAAATCAAAAGCCGAATGGAATCACCAAAACATATTACGAAAGTGGGGTGCTTGAAAGCGAGACCAATTATAAGGATGGATTTATCAGTGGCTTTTACAGATTGTATTATCCTAACTCACAACTTGAATTAACATATTCCATAAAAGATGGCGACAAAGTTGGCGACTTCATTCATTATGATTCGGAAGGACATAAACTATTAGAAGGGCACTTCATGAATGCGCGCCTGCATGGCGATAACATTGGTTATTATTCAAATGGCACACTGCGCCATAAGTATCAGTTTAAATCAGGAGCTAAAGTAGGAACCAACATCGACTATTATTCCAATGGTAAGATCCATGCCAAACAACAATTTTCGGTCAATGGCAAAGACAGTAAACTCACCGAGTATTCTCCGGAAGAAAAATTGGAATTTGAAAAATCCTTCCGCAATGGCAAGCCGCATGGCACCTGGCTATTCTATGCCGCAGACGGAAAGAC
>CAZNRJ010000131.1:757-3897 GCA_964574945.1 uncultured Ohtaekwangia sp.
GCTTACCCTTAAGGAAAACTATGAAGCGGGCGGCTTGCAGGGAATCCGAACTATTTATCACGCGAATGGACAAAAATCAGTTGAAGAAACCTGGAAGTTTAACCTTATAACCGGGCCTGTTAAAAATTATTATGAAGATGGTAAGCTGCTTTCGGAATGCGAATACCGTGGCAGCCGTCAACACGGATTGTATAAGAAATACTATCCGAATGGTAAAATTGCGGAGCAAGGCGAGTATGTGGCCAACAAGAGGCACAAAGAGTGGCAGGAATTTGATGAGCAGGGAAACCTGATCAAAACCCAAACCTTCCGGGCGGGCATTTTAATAGAGGAGAAATAAGTAGTATTAGTTGCGAGGTACTGACTTCGTTACCTATTTTGCAACCTCCATTTTCAAGCTATGAACGCCATAAAAGAAACAAACTTTCAGTTTAAAAATCAAACAGGATTTTATCGAGGCAAAGTAAGGGATGTATACTATTTTGGCGATACCATGGCCATGGTTGCCACTGACAGAATCTCAGCGTTCGATGTGGTGCTGCCCAAAGCCATTCCCGACAAGGGGCGCGTGCTAAATCAAATTGCGGCCTTCAATTTAGCTGCCACCAAAAAAGTTGTTCCTAATTGGGTCATTCAAACTCCCGATCCTAATGTAACCATCGGGTTTAAGTGCGAGCCTTTTGCGGTGGAAATGGTTGTGCGCGGATATCTGGCCGGCCATGCGGCCCGCGAATATAAAGCAGGCAAAAGAATACTTTGTGGCGTTCCTCTTCCTGAGGGATTGAAAGAAAATAACAAACTTCCAACACCAATCATTACGCCCACCACCAAAGCTCACATCGGGCACGATGAAGACATTTCGCGTGAAGCAATTTTAGCCCGGGGTATTGTTAGCGAATCTGATTACAAGCAACTGGAAGACTATACATTAAAACTGTATGCACTGGGCACCGAGATGGCCGCTAAGCGAGGTTTAATCCTGGTGGATACCAAATATGAATTTGGAAAACACAAAGGCATCATTTATCTGATTGATGAAGTGCATACTCCAGACTCCTCCCGTTATTTTTACCAGGATGGTTATGCTGAAAGACAACAAAAAGGAGAAGCTCAAAAACAGCTCTCAAAAGAATTTGTGCGGCAATGGCTGATCGAAAATGGATTTCAGGGAAAAGAAGGTCAGCAAGTACCTGAAATGACCGACAAAATTGTTCAGTCAATCTCCGAACGATACCAGGAATTATATCAGCAAATGACCGGTGAAACACTGGCCCCGGTTGATTATGGAACTCTTAACCAACGAATTGAGCAAAGTATCGTTAATTACATAAATTAACTTAATTTTAGGCGGCTAAAGCATTTTTATGAAGTACTCGATAGACAAACAAGAAAAATACACCCTGTTGCGGCTCAACGAAGAGAAGCTGGATTCAAACATTGCCCCTCAGCTAAAATCGCAGATGGTTACGCTGCACGCGGAAGGTGTCAGAAATATTATCCTTGATCTTTCAGAAGTAAAGTATACAGACTCTTCCGGCTTAAGTGCCCTTTTGGTAGGCAACAGGATTCTACAAGAAGATGATGGCATTTTTGTGCTTGTCGGTTTATCCGATCACACAATGAAGCTCATTAAGATTTCACAATTAGACAGCGTACTTCACATTCTTCCAACCGTACAAGAAGGAGTGGATGCCGTATTTATGCATGAGATTGAGAAAGATATGAAAGACGGAGATTAATTGTCTCTCTTAAATTTAACATCAAGCAGCCTGAACACAGGCTGTTTCTGTTTGTGGCTTTTGATAAATTCTTTGTTACTTGAAGTTTAAGATTTATTTCGTTGAGTGTTAAACTAACTATTCTGGGCTCAAGCGGAGCCGTGCCTGCTTTTGGCCGATTTCCTACATCACAATACCTGGTTGTCCAAAACCGGCATTTCCTGATTGATGCAGGCGAAGGCGTTCAGATGCAATTAATGCGCTATCAAATTCCGATTCATAAAATTGATTGCATTTTCATTAGCCATTTGCATGGCGATCATTACTTGGGATTAATGGGGCTGCTCTTTTCCATGCACTTGCAGAGAAGGGTAAATGACCTTCATTTATATAGTCAGCCGGGATTGGATGAAATCATTCTTCTGCAATTAAAGTACTCGAAATCGGTACTTAATTACCAGGTTCATTTTCATGTGTACGATCCCAGCCAGGAAGCTGTCATTTATGAAGACAATGCATTGACCGTTGAAACCATTCCATTAATTCATAAATTGCCTTGCGCTGGTTTTCTTTTCCGCGAAAAGGCCAAACCTGTAAACCTGAACAAACAAAAGCTTAAGCCCGGTATGTTAATCCAGCATATTGCTCAATTAAAAAAAGGCGCTGATGTTTTCGATGATCATGGAAAACTTCTCTATTTAAATTCTGATTTTACATTACCGCCACCTTCATCTTTTTCATATGCCTTTTGCAGTGACACCGCCTGGAATGAAAATATGATTGGCCAAATAAAAGGAGTAAATCTTCTATATCATGAAACCACCTTTATGGATGAAGACAGGGACAAGGCCCATGAAACAAAACACAGCACCACGATTGAAGCCGCTGCTATCGCTAAGCAAGCTGCAGTTGATCGACTGATCATTGGTCATTTCTCTGCGCGTTACCGCGATCTTGAGCCACTCTTAAACGAAGCGAAAACAATTTTTCCGAATACCAGTTTGGCAGAAGAAGGAACCTCTTTTGAAATACCAGCCCATGAACCAACTTCTTGAACAAAAAAAGAACCGGCTCTTCATTGTGCTGGCAGGAATATTCCTGACCAATGCATTGATGGCGGAAATGATTGGAGTGAAAATATTTTCTGGAGAAACGGCACTTGGCTTTCAGCCTGCCGGGCTAAATATCTTAGGCTTTACCATGGACTTCAACCTAACAGCCGGTGCTGTAATCTGGCCGGTAGTTTTTATCACCTCCGATTTAATCAATGAATACTTCGGGAAACCCGGTGTAAAGCGGATCAGCTACCTGGCCGCATTCTTTATTGCTTATTCATTTATTGTCATCTTCTTCACCATTAAACTCCCACCGGCACAATGGTGGTTAGATGCTAACAACCAGGACTCGGCTGGCAATTATTTT
>CAZNRJ010000131.1:3907-7540 GCA_964574945.1 uncultured Ohtaekwangia sp.
GCGGGAGACCTAGGGCACGCTGGGTGACAAACCAACTGGCGAGCTTCTCCTCCTGCTCCGGTGTGAGGCGTTGGCGCTGTGTTTGTTCCGTGGGGTTTGATTCTAGACCCTTGAGTCGGTCTTGGAGGGTTGAAGATGGTACATCCCAGTCTTCGGCAGAGCCTTTGATGTTTCCCGTGGCGACGGCTTGGTTTACCGCTTGCTCGAGTTGATTTTCTGTATACTTCGGCATTGGCAATTATTTTAATATGGATTTTGCCTTCAACAAAATTTTAGGGCAAGGCCAACGAATTATAATCGGTTCACTTGCTGCTTTCCTGCTGGGGCAGTTGGTGGATGTTTTTGTTTTTCAAAAGCTAAGAAAACTTACCGGACAAAAAATGCTATGGTTACGTGCCACCGGCTCCACCCTTATCTCTCAATTTATTGACAGCTTTGTAGTGTTATACATTGCCTTTGCGGGAATCTTCTCGAATCAGCAAATTGTTGCCATCGGTATCACTAACTACATGTATAAATTTACGGTGGCCATTCTCCTCACTCCTCTTATCTACCTGGGTCATTTTGTAATTGATAGATACCTGGGCAAAGAAAATGCAGAGAAATTATCAGAATCTGCCGCCCAGGAAAGCCAATCATTTCTTTGATTGAGTAATAACATCCAACACGATTCCGGTTGCGATGGCTGCATTCAGGGATTCTGCTTTTCCAATCCGCGGAATAGTAATCTTCTTGGTTATTAATTTTTCTACAGCTGGGGAAATTCCATTCGACTCGTTACCAATTACGATCAACCCTTCGCCTTCAAACTTCAGGTTATGCACATCTGTTCCGCCCAAAAAGGTTCCGTAAACAGGCAGATTTGTTTTGCTTAAATAAGTTTCAAGGGAAGTGTAGTACATGGCAACCCGGCAAAACGAACCCATGGTAGCGCTTAACACTTTTGGATTGTAAAAATCGGCTGTCTCCTCCGATGCAATTATTTTGGTTATACCATACCAGTCAGCGGTGCGAATAATGGTGCCCAGGTTCCCCGGGTCCCGGATATCATCGAGAACAAGAGCAAATTCACCCTTAATTGGAACTTCAATGTTAACTTTCATTCTGGCCACTGCCAGCGCCCCATCATTCGACTGAAAACTTCCTGCAGCAATCAATTCACTATCTGTGGCAGTAACAATTTCGGCACGAATATTTGCCAAGGCTTTCTCATTTTGTTTAAGAAACTCCCGGGTACCGGCCAACCAAAGTACTTCAAAATCCGAATTCAATAATTCAACTACACTTTTCGTACCTTCCACCACAAAGGATTGCTCCTCTTTTCGGTATTTCTTTACTTGCAACGACTTGAGATGCTTAACTTTGGCTTTGGAGATCATACGTGAATAGACTAAATAAACGAGTTACCTTATTTCTGTTACCCTGGCTGCTAAGCGGCTGTTTGGGCACTCGCTATCTCCAGGAAAATCAAAAGTTATTATACCGCCAAACCATTCAGGCTCCCAAAGAATTTAACAAAGATGGACTTTCGGATTTATATGTCCAAAAAGTGAACAGGGGCGGATTTGGGATGTGGATGTACGATTATGGAAAAAAACGATACGACCAACAAAAGTTTATCGATAAGAAGGCAATAGTTGAGCAGAAGTTTGACAAAAAAATAGCTTCCACAAAAAACCAAAAAAAAATAAACTCCTTTCAGTTTAAAAAACAAAAAAAGGTTGATGCCCTGAATAAAAAAATCGAAAATGGAAACCTGTTTATGCAATGGGGAGAACCTGTTTCGGTCTTTGACTCCGCAAATGTAATTGCCTCTCAGGAAAAACTTACCGACTACCTATTCAACAAAGGGTACTTTCAAAACAAGATTACTTATGAAACTAAAGAGTTTAAGAAAAAAGTTGGCGTTACCTATGTGATCAAACCCGGAAGACCTTACTTCTACGACACCATATTCTATTCCATACCCGACAAAAAAATAGAAGAGATCATAATCTCTACAAAGGATAAAAGTCTTATTCGAAAAAATGACCGGTACGATCAAGGTAAACTCAACAAGGAAAGGGAACGAATTGATCTTCAGTTAAAGGATTTGGGATATTATGATTTTACCCGGCAATTTGTAGAGTTTTCAGTTGACACAGCGTATCAGGAATCCTATCAGGTTGGCCTTCGGATAGAAATTAAGAATCCGCCCCGCAGGGATTCGCACAAGGTCTTTCATGTAGACTCAATCATCTTTCAAACAGATGCAGCGGTAATCTCCCGCGATACGCTTAAACGAAAAACAGAACGCAGGTACGGTATTACCTTTAATTATTTCAAGAATGATTATAGTAAGAGAATACTGGCGCAGCGTGTTTTCATTCATACGGATAGCCTTTATAGCCGGTCTAAAACTTTTTCAACGCAACGCCAACTGGCCAACCTGGATATTTTCAAATTCATTAACATGAATTATGATTCTTCGGGCGGGAAATTTATTGCCAACATTTTCTGTAGCCCGTTGGACCGATATTCATGGTCTAACGAAGCCGGATTAACAGTAACGCAAGGATATCCCGGCCCTTATATAAGCACCAGTTTGAGGAAAAGAAACCTGTTTAAGGGCCTTGAAATTCTGGAGCTTAATGGCCGGTTTGGATTTGAAGGCGTGGCTTCTGCAATTGATAAGAATAACTTTTATAAAAGCACAGAAGCGGGCATAAATGGCAGCATTCTCTTTCCTCAATTTTTATTTCCATTTTCGGAAAAAACCGCTTTTCGCTTAGCTCAATTTAATCCACGCACAAGGCTTTTAGGCGGATATTCCTATACAAACAGACCGGAATATAAACGACTGATCACAACCATTTCGGACACCTACACCTGGCAGAATAAACAAACCACTCAATATTCATTAACCCTGATAAGCTTAAACGTCATTCGTTCATCCTTAGATAGTGCATTCAATGCTTTGCTTACTGACCTGCAGGAAACCCAGGGAAATAATTTAAAAAATTCATTCAATCCTTCTTTTGTAACCAGTATGACAATGGCTGTTACATGGAACCCCGACAACTATGGCAATACAGAGCGCAGTTCCCGCTTCTTAAGAATGCAGGTAGAAACAGGTGGCACATTATTTAGTATCGTTGAACCTACATTTATCACCAACCAGGGGCTTGAACTTTATCAGTATGTTCGTTTTAATTTGGATGCACGCAGAAGCAAGATCATTAATAAAAATACAATATTAGCTTACCGGGTCAACACGGGCGCTGGATACGCCTACAGTCCAAATAAAGTATTACCGTATGAAAAGTATTTCTTTGCAGGCGGAAGCAATAGTGTGCGGGCCTGGTTGCCCCGTAGGTTAGGGCTGGGAACATTGCCCCCCAACCTGAGCGAAGACCCAGGTAAGGACGGGTTATTTGATTATAGTTTTGAAAAACCCGGAGAAATTTTAGTGGAAGGAAGCATTGAGCTAAGGACAAAACTTTTTGGCTTTGTTAATGGTGCAGTCTTTTTGGATGCCGGAAACGTTTGGACGTTCCTCCCCATTCAATTGGCAGAAGAAGGACCCAATAAGGCTACCTGGCAAGGCTCTTCAAAATTTAGCGGGAATTTTTATAAGCAATTAGGCGTGGGCAC
>CAZNRJ010000131.1:7550-9313 GCA_964574945.1 uncultured Ohtaekwangia sp.
CGTGGGCACTGGTGTGGGGCTTCGTTTCGATTTTTCTTTTCTGGTACTTCGGTTTGATATGGGCATAAAAGTATTTGATCCCGGGCGCGAAGAAGGCGATCGGTTTGTGTTGAACAAAATGAAATTCTTTGGTCCGTTTGGAGTTAACCGCGAGCCTGTAATTTATAATGTGGGGATTGGATATCCTTTTTAGGAATCTGGATGCTCGATGCTGGATACTTGATTGTTGAATGAATCAAGTATCCACAATCAACTATCCGGATTTCAATATTTTAATAACCTTTCAATCTCGGTCGAAACTTTTTCAGCATTAGGCAACATCATTTTTTCCAATTCGGCATTCAGCGGAACGGCCGGAAGGTTAGCTGATCCAAAAGTCCAGACAGGTGCATCGAGGTAATTAAAACATTCTTTTGAAATTCTGCCGGCCAGAGATTCTGCGAATGAATTAAGAAGAGGTTCTTCGGTAAGCACGAAGGCACGACCGTGTTTTTTAACTGAATCTACAATCAAGGGCCAGTCAATCGGATTTAGCGTTCTTAAATCAACAATTTCAATCCTGCCTTTAAAATTTTTAGAAGCCTCCTTCGCCCAATAAACACCCATGCCATAAGTTATAACAACTGCACTTTCGCCAGATTGAATCCTGCCTTCATCAGCAACCTGAACAATGTTAGCGATGCCGAGCGGAAGAATGTAATCAGCATCAGGCTCGATTGTTTTAGCCTCTGCAGTACCCGCAACTTTACTCCAATACAATCCTTTATGTTCTAACATCACCACAGGATTTGGGTCATAGTATGCCGCCTTCATCAAGCCCTTCATATCTGCTGCGTTGCTTGGATACACAACTTTAATTCCCCGAATAGTTAATAGCGTTGATTCAATACTTCCTGAAGGGTACGGGCCCCCGCTTCCATAAGCGCCTATCGGCACCCGGATAAGAGATTGAACCGGAAATTTTCCTTTTGAGAGATAACAACTTTTTGATAACTCTTCTACCAATTGATTTAAAGCCGGCCAGATGTAATCCGCAAATTGAATCTCAACAATTGCCTTCGCCCCTACGGCACTCATCCCAGCCGTTGAGCCGACAATATATGCCTCCTGAATGGGTGTATTAAACACGCGATGATCTCCATACTTCTGCGCAAGCGTAGCCGCTTCGCGAAATACGCCTCCCAACCTTCTTCCTACATCCTGACCATAAAACAATGCTTCAGGATGCTTCTTCAAGATTTCATCAATTGCATGCAAAGCGGCATCAACCATTACAACTTTCTCTGCATTCTTCGGAACCCTGATCCCCTGCTCTTTCAGAATTGAAGTAGCAGCAAACTCATGGGTATCAAAATCGGTTGATTCAGGATCAGCGGAAGCTAAAGCCCGATCGTAATCCGATTTTACTTTTGCAATGGCTTTGGCCTTAATCTCCTTAATTTTCTCTCTTGAATTTTTTAACTTCAATAAAGACTTTTCTAAAACTAATATAGGGTCCCGTTTTTGATGCTCCGCTAAATCTTCCTGGCGATACCATTCCTTGCGAACACCTGAAGTATGATGACCCAACAACGGGCATGTTGCGTGAATAAGGACAGGCATCCGCTTGGCGCGAACATAGGCAATCGCCTCTTCCATCACCTGATAACTTTTTAAAAAATCGGAACCGTCAACTCTCTTACGTGCAAGACCTTTAAATCCGGCTGCATATTCATAAGCATCCATAGCACGCATCTCCTTTGCCGATGCGGAGATACCCCAAC
>CAZNRJ010000132.1:0-3323 GCA_964574945.1 uncultured Ohtaekwangia sp.
GCTTTAGCTATCCAGAAATGAATCGCTTGTAAATCAGAACCAGTCTTATAAAGCGTAGTGAGCAACTTATTCTTATTAAGATATTGATAAAAATAATCGGTGTGATAGGTAGAACTAAACCACCCATCCCGGTAATCCGGATA
The DNA here is from genome assembly GCA_964574945.1 of uncultured Ohtaekwangia sp. Classification (GTDB taxonomy): domain Bacteria; phylum Bacteroidota; class Bacteroidia; order Cytophagales; family Cyclobacteriaceae; genus ELB16-189. The sequence continues at coordinate 144 of CAZNRJ010000132.1, forward strand.
AATGTAAAGATCATGCATTTTTACATTTCTGGTTCGAACACCATCCCAGTAATAAGGCAAAGTGGAAGATACTGTACCTTGTAAAAATTCGGGATTGGCTTTTGAAAAATAGTCTAGCGATTTCTTTAACCAGGCATCCAATTTACCTTCGTCTACCGGCATTTTACGATCGAACCAATACTTATGCATAAACATCGCTCTGCGTTTGTACTGCATGGCCAATTGAAAATTTCGATCATCCACATCTTTGATTTCATTCAGTGCTTTCTCATAATCATCACACATAGCCTCAAAAACTGTACGGTCAGCGAAGTATAAGTTTGGAAACAAATAACCGCGGTAAGAACGAGCAGCTAATTTCTCAACATTCAGATAATATAAATCTGAAATGTAACCGGCTCGTATTATGGCATTGCGATAAACGGTTATAACAGGATTATCTTCCGTCTTTGCTGCTAACCAGTTAACCAATTTAGGTGCTAACTCTCTGTGATTGTATTGATACAAGTATCCAAGCAGATTCTGGTGATTGTTGAATAACCTTACTAATTCAAAATAAGGACGTTGGTTAGTCTCAATAAGTTTATTGAAACACCATTCCATACCTTCAAAATCTCCCAACACTGAATACAGCGATGCCAACGTATGAAACCCACCATTGTAATCACTCGACTGACGGCCATTCGGCTCTAAAGCACCTTTTGGGTAATACACATTGAACGAACTCTCTGCACCGGCACCACTCAAGGGAGAAATAACTCCGATTAATTCTTTCACTTCTTCCTCCGATGCTTTACCTGTTGCAAGCCACAGCTGCAAAGCCATGTTAAGCTCAGTTGGAATATACCCTTGATTTAGCTTTACATCTTTGTAAAAAAGAACTACACGGTCGCGATTAAGCTTCGTTAAAGTATTTAACAACTCTAATTTCTCTTGTGCCGGATTATAATACTGATCACGAAATAGAAGCGTATTAAATTTATTTGCCTGTGTAACCAGAAAATCCAGAGTAGCTTCTGGTGCCGGTGATTGTAAACTTTGTTCAATCAATTTTCTAAGGTGAGTATTCAATACAACATCTTGATTCTTATCAAAATATTGTAACAGTTTGTATGATTCAATCGAGAGTCTTAACCGATCATTAAATGGCAACGCTGTTAGGTTAGTTGGTAAGGAACCCGGATTGTATCGTTCTTCAGAAATAAGATGAACTGCCTTCGTTTGATCATCCACTTCGTTACTTTTAATTAATTGCATCGCCTCGTTCCGTACCTGTTCAATTACCCGTTTATTGGTTTTTTGTTCTGCATCATACCAATAAAATCCACTAAGTGCCAGCATAATTACCATCGCTGCAAGGGTAGCAATGCGCTGCGGGCCGTACTTCATAAAAGCCCTGGTAACAGCAACTTTCCGCGCACTGCGCGTTAAAAACTCATTCGAATCGGTGAGCACTTCTTTTGCATGCTGATCGGCCAACACTTTATCCTCTTGTATTTCAGCATAACGCTTTATCCAGCCGACATTGGGTTTGCATTTAGCATTCCAATTCTCAAAATAGGTAAGCGGTCCAATGGGCAACAAATAATCATTACTCTTACCACTATCCTTCCAACGATCCAATTGTTTTTTAAAATCCAGATACGTAGCATAAAACTCAAACTCCTGATTAGCCCACGTATTCAGTTTATCCCAGTTTCGGATCAGGCTTTCATGAGTGATATCAAGAACAGTGCCTGGTGAAATCTCTTTCGTAGCTGGATCATCAGAAAGAATAAACGGCCTGACAAATGAATTTCCATCTTCACGATAAATATTCAATACCTCCCCCACTATTTTAGTAGAAACCGTTGGTACATTGATGATAGCCGTGATTTCACCCAACGTCATTCGACTGCGCACTGCCCTGCTATTGTCAATTTTTGTGAGGCAGCTAAACGTTAGCGCAATAATGCGTTTAGCATCCCGTTGTGTTATCGGTTTATCAGGATGATTTTTATTATAATCCTCCCACGCATTTTCATACAGTACACTTGCGTGAATTTCAATTACCTTACCAAGGCCCGTTTCTGTATAATATTCTTTGTGATACTCAGGCAACTGTGCGAACCATTTTTGAAAACGTGTGTGATCTTCATCAGGAAGGTCTGCAGCGGGCATACCGCCCACCATCGCATAATGAATTAAATCCATCTCCTCCTGCCCGTGTGATGCCGCCCGCCAAACCTGGCTAAGGGCATGTTGTAAAATAGGTAACTGGTCTACACCTTCGGCAATGTCAAATACCAATCGCTCAATTAGTCGCTGAGAAATTCTATTTCCACTGAGAATGGCCGGCTCCTCAATTACCTGCTTAAGGTCTTTTCGCTTTAACCGGGGAACAAAGAATTGTGAAAACCCTATGTACTCAGGTAACCCACGAAAAGCAGAACATTGCCCGATATAATCGGAGCGCATCGTACATACCACATAGATGGGTAAGTTTTTTTTGATAGCAATGCGTGCAGTTTCAAGAATAAGATTAACTACAATTTGTGAATCCTGTGAAGGTGCTTCTTTAAAAAAATTCTCGGGGTTAGTAAAAAACTCTTCAAACTGATCAACAATGATCATCAGGTTAGCAGCCTTTCGTTTTTTATCTTTCTTTTCCTGATCTGCCAATTGCTTCCAACGATCATCTTCTTCATCCGTATAGAATTCAGAATTTGTATACAGATCTACCAAAGATGAAAACCCACGTCTTAGTTCAGTTTCAATAGTAGCCGATGGAATTGCGAACTTTTCCGCCAGCCCATTGGCCATATTAGTTATAGGCATTCGCTCAGGACGAAAATCGGCCACGATCCAATTAGTATACTTTGCTTTGAAAAAACCAGCACGCGCGTTTGGAATTAATCCCGCATAAATCAATGACGACTTGCCTTCACCGGAAGCTCCCGTTACCATCAGGAATTTATTTTGCTCAAGCAGCGCAGTAACCTGATCTACCTGGAGATCGCGGCCTTTGAAATAAAGGCTTTCCTCTTCGGTGAATGACCGCAGGCCGGTGTAGGGGCAAATGTTTATGGCGTCAAATTCCTTCATCTATATACTGTATCCAATTCTTTTCCCCCGGAACATAGTAATCATTAAAATGTTTCCAGGATGGATCATGATCTATTTTGAGATTCGCACCATAGA
>CAZNRJ010000132.1:3333-9305 GCA_964574945.1 uncultured Ohtaekwangia sp.
CTTCTTGAAGAAAGTACGCTAGATCCGTATCCGAAATATTGGTGGGTATGTTTTGAACGGCTTCATAAAGTTGCTGGTTAATAGCATACGCCCTGCTATTCATACTAATTGCAAAAAACTTCAGTTGATTATTTTTAATAAGCAGTGCGGCTTCCACGGAATTCTTAACAGGATCCTTCAACATCAAAGCGTATGAGAGCATTGTTCGATGTGGTTGCCCACCTTCAATTCCTTCCACTCTCTTTAACTCTGTTTTCGCTGAATCTAACAACTGCTGAACAATAGCACCCTCAAAATTATTACGCAACAATTCACTGGCAGCAAAAGCATAAAGAGTTGATCGATTGATGGGCTTCTTAAACACATTCAATAAATTATATGCTTCATCAAAATGCCCGGCCTCAGCAAATCCTTGTATCGCATAACCCAGCAGTCTGAAAGAATGATTATTTATTTGATTTCCATATTCCTTAGACCGCAGCATATTAAAAATATTTTCGCGATTTAGTTTGCGATAATAATACAATGCACTGTCAAGATTACCAGCTTTCATCTCATCATTGCCCAGGTAAAGGTAGAGCCAGTTAATATCTACCTTTTCATCTTTCCGTTTTGCAAAAGCATCCTCCATATTTTTAAATACAGCCGTGCGCGCAAAATTGGTGGCAAATCCCTGAGGTACCCAAACCTTGGAATTATAACCGAGTAACCAATGGCTAAAAAACTGTAACTCTGTCCCTGTTGGGTAAAGTGAATCAAATAGATTTTTATCCAATATATATTTGATAAACACATCCGTTGAGTAAAAGAAGAAAAAGCTGCGAGGTTCCAAAGGATGAAAAGCAGTTTTTACATCGGGATAGATAAAGAAGTATTTTGTTGGCACCAAAATCTGATCTGAACCTGCATTACCAATCACTTTAGTATTCTGCTCAAGGTAAGCAGCACTTACTTTGTTATAATATGTAAAGGCTTTATCAAAGTATTGAGATACCGTTAAATCTGATTGAGATTGTTCTTTATTCAGAGTTTTAGCGATTCCTTCATTTTTATATGACACAGCCAATTTAAAATTCAGATCATCCTCATTTTTATTATTGTTAATTACCTCCCGATACTTAGCATGGAAAAATGAAAGTTGATCGCGACTACTAAATTGTACGTTAAGGTTAGACTTAGCTCCCATCCATGGTAGCAAATCCATGTTTGTCACAATATTATTGGAGTGTAATGTCCTACCTAAAAACTGCTCATAAAAGCTTTCTTCGGTCATGCCTTTACGAGCTATATATCCTTTTACAAATTCATCTAAAAATTGAACCTGATCGTTGGCAAAGTAAACCGCAGCAATATTAGTTGCATTGTCTACCTGATTGGCGTAATCATTCCCTAAGGCGTTCTCATTATAGCGAAGCAGTGTATCCATGCACTGCAGCACTCGTCCACTATTACCCTGGGCAGCATACATATAAGCCAGGAGTTGATAAAGTCCATTAAACTTATACCCATAATTTGCGTGCCCGCGAATCAATAATTTGTCTTTGTTAAAATTTTCCTGAGCCCATTCCGAAGGTGATCCTTCAAAGGGTGATAACGAAGTAGTTATGGTTTTTAATTCTTCTTTTGAAAAAGATTGGTGATTGATTGCACTTTCTAATGCCAGGCTAAACTCCTGAATATTTGTAAAACTCCTTGGTTGTTTCGATGCGATGTGATATACCCAGGCAGCAGAGCGTTTTGCATTCTTCTTCCTTAGTTCATTAATCTGATCATCAGGACTGTGATAATATGCAAACTCCAGAGTAACCCGAAGGTCATTCATCTCCTTTAGCAGTGATGAAAGTAATTTTGGATCTTCCGGTATTCCATAAGAGTCCAACAGGCTATCTGCTAATGTCAGGCTTTCTATAATTTCTTGTCTTGGCTCAGTATCACCCTGTAACACTAATTGGGTCGCAACTCCTGCCGTTACATTTACCTTCTGCACAGGATCAGAAATTGTATTAATTGCTTCTGTAATTTTAGTTTGCCCCGATTTAACTATTTCAACAAGCAGTGAACTTCTTTCGGCCAAACCTGCCTTAGGGCTTTTTAATAGTTGAAGTGTTTGTTCATGAACAGATTCCAGTACTGCAGAGTTTTGCCGGTCTAAATACTTTTTAACACCAAACGAACTCAAGGTAAGAATGACAACTAAACCTACTACTGCTGCTATTCGCTTGGGTCCATAGCGCATAACCGCACGGGTAATTGCGTGTTTGCTTGCGCTTTGTTCCAAAAACTCACGTGAATTACTAAGTATTCGCTTCGCCCGTTGAAGTTTGTTCTCTGCATCTATTTCATCTGGTAAGTAGCGAGCTATCCAGGCTGCATTGGGTTTAACACGATTGTACCAGTTCTCGAAATACGTAAGTGGCCCAATAGAAAAGAGATGTGAACTCGCTTTGTTACTCTTCACCCATCGGCTTAATTGTTGCCCGAAATCCAACGACACCGAGTAACTTTCAAATTCCTCGTCCGCCCACTCTTCTAAGTATTCCCAGTTACGGATTAAACTTTCGTGTGTGATATCAAGAACCTGGTCTGCTTTTAGTGGAATTGAATCGACATCTTCCGTAATGAAGGGCCTGATAAATGTATTGCCTGATTCCCTGAAAATCCGGAGGACATCAGCAACAATCTTTTCATCAATACCATCCCGGCCAAAAATGTCCGTAATTTCCTTTAAGTTCATCCGGTTTCTTACCGCGCGACTTTGGTCAATCTTGGTGAGGCAAACAAAAGCAGTTTTTACAATAGCCTTTGCATCTGCATCAGAAAGTTCCTTGCGTGTGTTTTTTCTGTATTGCTCGCCAGCCGACTCGTATAACTTGTTAGCGTGTGTATCTAAAACGTTTTGAAGGTTCGGTTTCTGATAAAATGGTTTTATGCCTTCAGGCAAACTTTTAAACCAAGTATTAAATTTTTCAACCTGGTCTTCCGGCAATTCGGAAGCAGGCATTCCCCCCACCATCGCATAATGAATCAAATCCATTTCTGCTTTACCCTGATCAGCGGCATGCCAGATTTGGTTCAATGCATGTTGCAAAATGGGAAGTTGATCTACGCCTTCGGCCACATCATGAATAAGGCGCTCTGTTAGTCGTCTTGAAATCTGGTTTCCGCTTAACGAGGCAGGCTCTTCAATTACTTGTTGTAATTGAGAACGGTTAAGTCGCGGAACAAAAAATTGTGAAAACCCAATGTACTCAGGTAACGATCGGAAGGCAGCGCATTGCCCGATGTAATCGGAACGCATCGTAAAGACGATATAAATCGGAAGGTTTTCTTCCAAGGCAATCCGTGCTGTTTCCAAAAGTACATTAAGCACCAGGTTAGAATCGCGCGAAGGCGCACCATGATGATAATTCTCCGGATTCGTAAAGAACTCTTCAAACTGATCGACAATGATAACCAGGTTCGATGCGCTGCGTTTAAGTTTAGCCCGCCCGGCCTCATCCGCTTGTTGCCAACTCATCGAATCGATATCAATAAACCGTTTCGAATTTTTATAAAGATCAACTAAGGCTGAGAATCCATGATTTAATTCTGCTTCAACCGTGCCGGCATTTTCAATCTCCAATTGTTTTGCCAGCGCCTTACATAAATTTTTGAACGGTGATCGTTCGGGCCGGAAGTCAGCTACACTCCATTGTGTATACCGAGATTTTAAAAATCCTGCACGCGCATTGGGCACAATACCTGCATACACCAGTGAAGATTTACCATCGCCCGAGGCACCGGTAAGCATGAGAAACTTATTGCGCTGAAGTTGTTCGGTTGCCTGGTCAATATGTTCCTCACGACCTTTAAAATAAAGAGATTCCTCTTCACTAAAGGAACGTAATCCCGTATACGGACATATCTGATAGTCTTCGAACATCACTTCAAATCAATAATGCTCGTGTACACTTTTTTAACTTCGGAAGGAATGACTTCTTTCGGGGCAATTATGGAGACTACTTTAGGCGCTTTGAAATTCCGCGCCAGGTTTGTTCGCGGATCATCATCGCCCACCAGGAATAAGGGTGTAGGTGATGACGCCCCTCCTACTTGTTTCCAAATTTGTTTTATAAAAGGCAATGCCCAGTCGGCTGCATATTTAAAATAGACCACCGCCAATTTGCTTTTAGGAATTTGCTGGGAAGAGATATCGCGGTATTGATCTTCGCTATCGGGCATAATGTTCATGATCTCAACCGGATATTCGAGGCTTAGCTTGTCAGTAATAACTTTGGCTTCCACCTCATCCTGTTGATTGAAGATGAAAAAGATATCGGTATCCTTAGAATCATACACCGTAACATCGTTCTTCATCATGATCACCCGGATGTCATCCACCAGTTGCATGGGCCCTGCGCTGTTGCTAAACATCATATTGCGCGTGATGTTGTTACGAATGTATTTGACAAAGTTTTGCTGAGCCGGCTTTATATTCTGACTGGTATCCGGATACATCCAAACAAAAGAATTGAAGTCCGGATCTGAATTCAATCGGGTATGTGCTTCATTAAACTGGTGTTGCGGGAATGACATCTCTTCATCTGATTCGAACCGTCTTCCAAACTCACCACTCAACATATGGAGCGAGCACGTGCACCGTTTCATTTCTTCAGCTACTTTACTTTTAAAAGCTTCATCATCGGCCGGGCAATCAATGGAGGGTAACACATTGAATCCTGCCTTTTGAAGAATGATGGCCATCTCCTCACGCTGTTCTTTCAAATCAGAGGACGTCCACGCCAGGTAAATTGTAGGACGCTGACGGTCAATCACCTGAACTTTAATAGACGATGGCAGCGAAGTAGTGAATGTAGTGGGTACAATTTGCCGGGCAGTTAAATCATGTGCTGGTTGTAATTTCACTTCGCCTCGCTCTATTACCTTAATGCCTTGCACAATCTCCTTAATGGCATTGGCCAACTTGTTGATTTGGTTGCGGTATAAAATACCGCCCGAGCCAGCCAGGTCATCATCCACGGGTCGAAGAGGTCGGTTTACCCCAGCATCGCGATAAATAAAATCTATTGAACGCAGTGCTCCGGACAACTCACTCTCCAAAAGTTTAACATCCTCCACATCAATATCATGAATACGAATAGGAAGAATGCGTGAAGCATAATTTCCATTCCCCAACTTTATGTTTCTGCCAATCGGGTCGCTCTCAGATTCTCTCTTGAAAACCTTAAACTCATTATTCCAGGCAAAGGAAGTTGTGTCGCAATAGGTTTGGGAAACAATGGGAATGAAAATCAGGGTTTTGATTTTGTCATTGATAGACTGATCGACATGATGCGTCTCCTGCAGTCCTTCCCTGGGATTCTTGTCAAAAAAAATAGTGAGCTTATCTTTTATCGTGGCATTCAACTCCTGACTGAGTTTTTCTACAAACTCCGTCACCCACCCATCGTATTTGTTGTCATTATGCCTGTAACTGATAAAAATATCGTATTCGTAACCAGGCAGTATAGAAGGCATAGGTGTCTGAGGATGTGGTTTAAAAGGCTAAGTTTAAGAATAATTGTCCATAGTAGCAATGAACAATTTGCCTTGAAGGCGCCAAAAAAGAAATTTTTATTTAAGAAGGTAATTTATTAGCAGGGCATGAAATCCCAAAGACACCTGCATTAAAGCTACCTTTGCACCATGCAAAATAATCCAAAGGCGAGCCACGCAGAATATTTACAGAATCTCTCTATTTCTGAATTCAATAAGATGCAAACTGCAGTTATTGAAAAAGCAGCCACAACCAACAATCTCATGCTGCTGGCCCCTACCGGCTCAGGTAAAACACTCGCCTTTCTGGTGCCTTTGGTGGACAGGCTTACAGAACACGTGAATGGAGTTCAGGCCTTGATCGTTGCTCCCTCCCGGGAGTTATCCTTGCAAATCGAGCAAGTGTTTAAGTCGATGAAAACATCTTTTAAGGTAAC
>CAZNRJ010000133.1:0-9295 GCA_964574945.1 uncultured Ohtaekwangia sp.
AATCAAGTATGGAACCGATGCGCTTGGCGGAGTAGTAGTTGTGAATCCACCCGAACTTCCGCGCGAAGCAGAATTGGGAGGCACGTTTAACACTATCCTGCAAAGCAACGGGCTGTCTGGAACCATTTCGGGAATGCTGGAAGGCGGAATTAAAAAACATGATGGCTGGGGCTGGCGTGTGCAAGGCACGGGCAAACGAAGTGGAGATTTTCATACGCCTGATTATTCGCTCACCAATACGGGTATCAAGGAATTGAATTTTTCTGCATCAACCGGCTATCATAAAGAGAAGGCGGGCTTCGATATTTTCTTTAGTCATTTCCAAACAGAGCTCGGGGTTTTGAAAGGCACGTCAATCAGCAGTCTTGAAGACCTTGCCAATGCAATGGAACGAGACGAACCTTTATATACTGCGGATTTCTCCTATCAAATTAGTGAACCGAGGCAAGAGGTAAGTCATAATCTTTTAAAACTGAACGGACATGTTCTTACGAAACACGGTGAATGGAAACTTCAGTACGGATTTCAAAACAACAATCGCAAGGAGTTTGATATTCGCATGGGCGACCTGGCAAAAATTCCAGCCATTGATCTAAAACTGAATACCCATACGCTGGATGCTGAATGGGAAACCTTGCACTCCGATAAGCGAACGTTTTCTTTTGGGGTGAGCGGCATGCATCAGAACAACCAGAACATTTATGGTACGCAGCGATTGCCGTTTATTCCAAACTTCACAAATCTTTCCGGTGGAGTTTTCGGGGTAACCAAATTGTTTTTCAACCGATGGACGGTTGACCTGGGAACGCGTTATGATTATCGGTATTATGATGTAAAAGGATTTGATTATAAGAACACGCGCTTTGCAAGTTCTTTCAGCTTCAATAACATCAGCGCAAGCGCAGGGGCAACGGTTACGTTACCGGAAAATCAAACGCTCAACCTAAACCTAAGCAGCGCCTGGCGGCCGCCTCACGTTGCAGAGTTATATAGTGTGGGTACGCATCAGAGTGCAGCAGCCATTGAATATGGGTTGTTGCTTAATGACAGCACCAATGAAGTGATGGACATTAGGGATGTAAACTTTAGAACGGAACAGGCAGTAAAGTTTGTAGCAACCTACAATCGCAGTTGGCAACGGTTTGTTGTTGAAGTAAGTCCGTTTGTGAATTATATCTTCAACTACATTTATTTGCGGCCGGAGGGTATCACTAAAAATGTACGCGGTGTGTACCCGTATTACCGCTACACCCAAACCGATGCGCTTTTTACAGGTGTTGATGTTACAGGTACGTGGCATGCTTCACAATATTTAAAAGTAATACCAAAAATATCGTTGCTTCGGGCGAGTGATGTACGCAATGATGACTACCTCGTATTTATTCCATCCAACCGGTATGAGCTTGCGTTGCGGTATGACCGGCATGCACTTTCTGCATTCAAAAATTTCTATGTGGAATCAAAGCTGAAATATATTGCTAAGCAGCATCGTGCCCCACGGGTGATTACTGTAAGGGATATTATTGATGCTGGAACTGACAATGTGGATATTTTCGCCAGCGATAATTCCAACTTTGATTTTATGGCCGCACCCGATGGATATGGATTATTGAACCTGGCGGTGGGTGCATCAGTAAAGCGTGATCGTGTGCAGTATGATTTTCGTATTGCAGCCGAAAATGTATTGAACCAATCGTATCGGGAATACACAAACCGATTCCGGTATTATGCGGATGATGCAGGTCGCAATTTTATTCTTTCCTTGAAATGTATTTTTTAACGAAAACAAAATTTAATCATGACACAAAAAATAAACATACCACAAAACTTATTCACCTTGGTGGTGATCGCTTTTATTTCTTTGCTGGCCGGATGCAGCGCTGATGATCCTAAGAAGGAGGACACTCCCGAGCTGATCACCAAAGCAACATTAACGTTTACACCAATAGGTGGAGGCGCAGTTGTTGAGGTTTCTGCTACTGACCCTGATGGAGACGGTGTGCAGGATATTGCTGTGGATGGTGATATCAATCTGGCAGCGGATACTGATTACACTCTGACCATCACATTAATCAATGGATTGGCATCGCCAACCGATCCGGGCTATGACATTTCAGCAGAGGTTGAAGAAGAAGGAGCCGAGCACATGTTCTTTTTTAGCTGGACAAACAATGTGTTCTCCAACCCGACAGGAAATGGGAATATTGATAACCGTGCTGATGCTGTGAATTATAATGACTCAGATGAAAATGGATTGCCCATTGGGCTTAGTACAAGCTGGAGTTCGAGTGTGAATGCTGCTTCTGGAAAATTTCGGGTTATGCTAAAGCACCAACCCGATTTAAAATCACAAACCTCAACATCAAGTGATGGTGAAACCGATCTTGATATTGAATTTGTTATTAATGTTCAATAACCGGTTGTTTACCGATTCATGAACTTACTGATCTCATTAAAAAACTTATCCGGGTCTTGCCAATAATTGCGGCTGTACACCCGAAGGAAAGGCCAATGCTTTAACTCCAACAAATGAGGAGTTAAGGCATGGTCTGCTTTCGCGCTTAAGCTTTGATGGTAGTATGCATCGTCCGTAAGGATCGCGCCAATGGTTTTGTTGTTTAACCGTACAGTAAGATCGTAAAAGGGAAGCCTGTTTTCTTCCACCTGGTACTCAGTCCATTTGCCGCTTGCCCATTCTTTAATTTCTTCTTTCAGTTTACCCGTAAATTTTTTAGTGATGGATACACGCTTAAAAGGCTCATACTGTCCTTTTGAAACATCCCATACAAACTGCAAATAGTTTTTCAAAAGTTTAGGGCCGTTATGCAATGTATCATCCACATGTAGCTGATCGAGCATAATGCTGGTAACTACGATTATTTTTTCACGCGCCCTGCTTACGGCTACATTCAATCTGTTTTCCCCGCCTGCCAAATTCAAGCTGCCAAAGTGCGCGGAAACTTTTCCTTTTTTATCGGCTGCATAACCTATTGAGAAAATGATAACATCGCGCTCGTCACCTTGCACATTCTCAATATTCTTTACAAAAAGAGTTGCGGGTATTGAGCCTAATGATTTTTCAAGGGCGTCCATCACCAGGTATTGCTGGGGTGCATTAAACGTAACAACACCAATTTCCTTTGCGGGATTTTCCTTTATCAAGCCTGAAACAAGATGGGCAATATGAATTGCTTCCTCGGGATTTGTATTGTTCTCCCAATGCCCGTCAATTTTTTCGTAAAGAAGGCAAGGTTCTTCATTATTCATTTCCTCCATGTCGGGCAGCAGCTGAAGATTGCCGGCATAGAAATGCCGGTTGGAGAAATCAATTAACTCAAGTGACTTGCTTCGGTAATGACCTTGTAACTGAACGTTTAACAAATAGCGACTGCTAAGTTCAAGCAATGAATCGATTTCTGTATCCGGATGTGTTTCATCTTCTTCCTGCCAGCGCGATTGATAAAAATCGCCAGGCTTTAATTGCATGGCATCGCCTGCAATTACTGTTTGCTTTCCGCGATAAAGTGCCGGAATGCCACGTTCGGCAAAACATTGCGAGGCTTCATCAAAAATAACCAGGTCAAAAAGTTCGGTCATTGGAAAAATAGCCGATACCGATTCGGGTGATGCCAACCAGCAAGGAACGAGCTTGAAAATTTCTTCATTGAATTCTGACACTAATTTTCGAATGGGCCAGATTTTTTTCTTCTTTTTAACCTGATGGAGTAAGTCGCGATAGGTTACTTGATTTTTAAGGCGATTGAAACTAAGTTCGTCAATTACTTTTTCACGTGCACGTAATAAAATGATTTCTTCACTGATGCTGTGCTTTTCACTCAAAAGATCACGCAATTCATTTTCGAGCAAGGTCATCTTACCCGAAGAGATCATTCGCAGCTCCGGACTTTTTGCTTCTAAATGATCGATCCATGCCAGGCTTAAACTATTCACGAATAAATTCTTCAGTGTATATTCATTCCAGTTTTTTTCCTGATCATGAAGTTTGTCAATGATGGAGCGTTCATCGGCAGAAAAGCTTGTGGTTAGCCGGTCAAATTCGCAAAGCGCATCAAAGTCTTCCCTCAAGCTATCTGTAAGACGTTGTGCGAACCCGGGTTGCTGAGTGATAGAGTTGATTTGAGAGGAGGTAAGATAATGCAACCATGTGTTTTTCAATTCGGGTAAATCAAAAATCAAACTGAAAAGTAAATCGATCTTGGCAATAAAATCGGGCAACGAAAGACCTGTTGGGTCAATGATGTTTTTTATCCCGCGAATGCCGTTGAAATTCAGCTTTGCTTCAATGGCAAAATGCTGGTCGGCAAACCATTGAATAAAATCTTTTTGATTGAGTGTTTCGGGAACGCGTTTGAGCCAAAGCTTCGCTTTCAGCTTTGAAAGATTGTGTTCAAGGTTTAACCGGTTATCAAGCCTTCGTTCTAACGTTTTGAAGCCTTGCTTATTGCTTTCCAAATTATTCGAGACGAGAGTGCGTTTTATCAGGTACTTATCTTTCGAAAATAATTCCCAGCGAACCAAACCAAACAGGCTCTTTCGCGCCTTCATGCTTCGGTATAAAGCTTTTTGCAAATTGCCAAGCTGAGCAGAGGAAATAGACATTTCAGGTCCGTCTTCGATATAGCAATTCATTAAGTTCTTTTCTACATTCGAGAGCCATAATGCGCTGGTTTCTTCATCTGTTTCGTTCGCCATATTCTGGAAATAGAAATAGGCATCTTCATGATCGAGCAGCGATTTGATTTCTTTTAATTCATGCTCACACTCAGTCAATGCTTCGTACTGTTCCCAGTCAAGGCGGGTGTTAAAATGTTTTATCAGTGATTCGGATAGCGCGGAGAAGAAATTAGTTACTTCCTGAATGGCTTTTTTTATTTGAGGCTGATCTGTAGCCGAGTAGTTGTTAAATGGTTTCCTGTCTTTCCAGGGATAATCACTCCGTTTAAAAGTAACGGCATAGTGTGCATAGCTGCTGAGCTTCCGCGTAAAGTCCTGTATCGTATCAAACTTAAAATGCTGAAACTCCTGTTTTAGATTTATAATTTCTTCATTCGGATCAGACTGTAAGTAAAGTTGCTTAATGGTAGCGCCACATTCGGTTGTATTGAAAAGTGCGTGCTTGAAAGATTCTAATTCTTCCGTTATCTGATCGATACGATGACTTACCTGTAAAAATTTTCGCTCTAATTGTATGGAATCTAAACTGATATTTCGTGATTTATATTCGTCCACACGCTCAATCTGGCGGGCCATCTTTTGATAGATTTCGCGCCTGTCATTTTTAAAATCATGAACCAGGGCGAGGTAATCACTTAGCTGATGTGATTTAAGTCGGTTATATACTACGTCTAATGCCGCGCGTTTTTGAGAAACAACCAACACCCTTTTGCCCGAGGCAATGGCATCGCCAATCAGGTTGGCAATGAGTTGCGACTTGCCCGTGCCGGGCGGACCTTGCACTACTAATGATTGACCAAGCTTGGCTGCCTTGAATGCATTTTCCTGCCAAACATCCTGCGGGAAAACGGTATATACTTTTTCTTCTTTTACTTTATTCAGAAAATTTGTTTTGTTGTCATCGGTAACATCTGCTGATCGCTGTTGGAAAAAATTTTCAAGGTCATGGATTTCCTCTTTCTCCAACAAGTGCATATAATCAGGAACCAAATAAGAACCGGCTTGTGGAAAAATTCCTAAAACGGCTTTGGGATATAGTTTCAACACCCCGTTTTTTAATCCCTCGGCAAACTCTTCCTTCTTCAGGTTTACAAAAGGAGTAAGCTCATCGCGATAATTATCCGGATTAAAATGAATCTCCAGACCACTCTTCTGAAGCATTTGATAAATACTCGTTTTAAAGGCTGTACTTTCACGATCAATCTCTTCAAAGGTTTCTTCAAGGAGTGCATCATTGGCTTTTACCCCATTGTAATAAGCAAATGCCAACAAGAATGATTTGTTAAATGTGATACCTGCTTCCTCACGAGGTTCCAGTATCCACTGGTTGTTCCTGGTCTTTAGTACTACCGGAAAAAATAATAGTGGACACCGCACCAGTGTGCCGTCATTAAATTTTCCCTGAACCACCGGCCAGCCCACATGCAAATCCTGTGAACCACGTTCGTCAAAAATAAACTGATCGATGCGTTGTAGTTTTTTTAGTTTTTTACTTGCCTCATTGGAGGCCTCCATGCGCGCATCCAGTATGGGGCAAATCAATTTTTGCTTTTCAGCAATCAGTGCTTTAATAATGGAGAATGCATTTTCCCCATTTAACTGGCTCAGTTCCTGCAAGTCGATAAATTGATCGGCAGTTAATCTCGGTAAAAACAGAGACCGGTTGTTACCCGAAAGATTTGTAAGCCTTCGCAGGTAGGTGGTTAATAGTTTTTTTGTTTGAGAATCAGGCACACTATGGATTTAAGGTAAGATAAGGCTTTATTTTAGTATAGAACGCCTCATCTATCAAGGCTATTTTAGTAAGGTCTTCTAAAGATGTAAAGTTACCGTGCTGAAAACGGTAAGCGGTAATAGCTTTCGCTAATTTATTACTAATGTAGGGGTGAGCGGCCAATTCATTTTCAGAGGCTGAATTAACAGCTAATTGATTGAGTTTAAAATCTGGACTGACAAATGCTTTCTTATTTAACTCAGCCACCACCGTAGTATCCAAGCCATATACTTCCTGCAGCTGACTCATGGAAATAAAACCGCCCAACGAATTTCTGTATTTTATGATTCGCTGCGAAAGCTTGCTGCCAATGCCATAAATGTGAATGAGTTGGGTGGTATCTGCCAGGTTAAGGTCAAATTTCTCTTTACTTGTTACAAGCGGTTTCTTTTCGTTCGGGATTGGTTCTAAAATCTTTGTTGGTTTTTCAACAGGCAAGTCAATGAACGGATACAATCGTGCGTAAAGCGATGAATCCATTCCATACAATTTCATTAGATCGGATTTAATAATAAATCGTCCATTCTTCGATCGGTAATTGTCGATGCGGTTTACCAGATTTGAAGGAAAGCCAAGGGTTGCCAGGTCTTCTTTGGTTGCAGTGTTGGGATTGAACGTGAATAATTGGATTTCCTCTTCATCAACGATGTCATTCTCTCCTTCCCACTTCCAATGGGCCAGCAAGCTATCTAATTCCTGATTCTCTTTAGTGAAATCCCTTTTCTGATTTGCTTTCCACCACCGATAGGAGGGGGTGATGAAAAGGCTAAGCACCAGTAGTGGCAATAAAATCAGGAAGCCGCGGGTCTCCCTCCGGGAGAGTCCAAAAAATGCCCTGATCCAAACCATGAGACGATGCATGCTTATGAAATGTAAGGAAAAATTCTAAGGATTATTTCAAGACTTTTTGAATTGCTTTAAGAATTTCATCTTGAACTACTGAAAGATCAGATTTGTGAACTTTTGACCAAACTCATTTTATGTACGCCAGAGGCGTAACCTGTTTGTAGAATCTATGAGGTAATAAAAAATTGCCCCAGCGGGGCAACCTGTAATTTCAAATAGGATTTGATTAGTCATAAAATTCAAAGAGATATTCATTTTTAAAGTCGATGTCAAATAATTTCAGGAACTCTATGTATTCTGTTTTAAATGAATTTTTGGTATGATGTGTCTTTTGGTTTGCTATGTACTTGCACACTTGGTCAACCTGTGATTTTGAATAAGAAAATGCTCCATATCCGCTTTGCCATGCAAATTTACCGGTTGTAAATCTTTTATCATTTATCCAATTATTGCTTGCCCTCTTTATGTCTTTAACCAAATCTGAAATTGAAATGGCAGGATTTAAGCCGACAAAAATATGTATGTGATCAGGCATGCCATTGATAGCAAGCATTTTATGTTTATCGTTTTGAGCAACAGCGGTTATGTATTTGTACAATTCATTTTCCCAGGAATGTTGTATAAAATTATTTCTACCCTTTACGGCAAAAACCAGCTGGATATACAATTGTGTGTAGGTGTCTCCCATAATCTGACAGGTTGTCCCGCTGGGGCAAATTCATATTCAAGATACAAATTTTTACAATGAGATTGCTCCTCAGGAGCAAACGCTTGAACTAGATTTTTTATTTAGACCTCGAAAATTAACAGATGGTTGGAATACTTCCATTAATGTCAAGATTTTGACAATGACCAATTGCTTCGATGCAGGAATTGAGATCCTCATTTTGGATACACATTACAATAATAGGTTGCCCCGCTGGGGCAATTCAAATTCAAAATATAATGTGCTACAAATAGATTGCTCCTCCGGAGCAAGGTTCTCCTTGAATGATTTGATTTCCAATTAACCAATTTTAAGTGTACGCCAGAGGCGTACCCTATTTGTAGAAATTAACCACGTAATAAAATTGCCCCAGCGGGGCAACCTATAGCTTTAGAAATGGTTATGGAATGAACAATTTGTTTTCTTTCAGGCAAGCGCTTAATTGATGATACACCTTTTTAATTCCATGTTCAGAAATATCTGCACCAAGCGACCGGATAATTCGTTGGGACAATGATCCCTGGGCAAGAATGGTATTAATTATTTCCCGGTTTATTTTTTGATACGAAGTTGTTGCCGGAATTTTCGTTAATAGAGAAATCCAAATCTCTTTAATGCTGTTGGCATTTTTTATTCCAAAGGCGCTCAGGTAACTCAAATCAGTAACCTGGGTATCAAAACCTGTAACTGCAACTTCATCGAAAATGGAAGCCAGCACTTCAGTATCCATTTCCATCTGTTCCGAACGTGAAATCAATTTTTCATCCACAAACAATTTCAAAATCTCAATAACGGTACTTACAATGGCCATATCCGCTGCTGCGCACTCCTGAATATCCATTACTCTAATTTCAATAGAGCCACGATCAAACCGTGCCATCGCGCCTCGCGAATTCACCCAAATGGGATCAAGGATAGTTTCCGGATCGTAGGGAGCTACTGCCTTGGCAATTGGTAAATAAATTTGTTTTTTATAATCATTATGCGAATAGATGTTCTCAGGAATTATCCTGCCGGTAATGATGGGTAATCGTGATTGATTTGTTTTATAATAATGAAGCCGGGTATCCAACATTCCGGATAGCTTGCCATCCAACAATGGTGAACTGGCGCAGAGTGCAGGCAACAAAGGGAGTATCAACCGACAAGCCGCATGAAGTTTGGCAAACTCTTCATCACCGTGAAAAGGTAAATTCAAATGCGTGCTTTGCAGGTTTGACCAACCGTGTCCCTTCGAATTAAAAATTTTATCGTACAGGGAATATACTTCATTG
>CAZNRJ010000134.1:0-9277 GCA_964574945.1 uncultured Ohtaekwangia sp.
AAAAGGTTGAATGCCGTAGGTTTCGGGTTCGCGCTTGCCGAGCAGGTTCAGGTTGGGGCCGTTGATGATCTGTATCTTCATGCTTCGAAGTTAAAATAATTTGCACATTTGTGCAGTGAAGAACTGGGAAAGTCATATCAAACATTTTGGAAGCTACCTTAAGCTGGAGCGGTCGCTTTCAGAAAACTCCATCCAGGCGTATGTGCGCGATGTGGAAAAACTTGCGCAGTTTATTGAATTGAAATATTCGGGCATCAGTCCGCTGGCTATTTCATCAAAGCATTTGCAGGCGTTTGTTCAGTTTATCAGCGAGTTGGGGATGAGCGCTTTTAGCCAGGCGAGGATTCTTTCGGGTGTAAAATCATTTTATAAGTACCTGATTTTTGAGGAGATCATTGAGAAAGATCCCACCTCGTTATTGGAAGGTCCGAAATTAGGCAGGAAGCTACCCGATACATTAGACTATGAGGAGATTGTAAAACTGCTTGATGCCATTGACCTCTCAAAACCAGAAGGCGGACGCAATCGCGCGATGTTAGAAATCCTGTATTCCTCAGGACTTCGGGTTTCTGAATTGGTGGATTTAAAAGTGGGCAATGTTTATTTCGATGTAGGTTTTTTGCGCGTGATCGGAAAAGGAAATAAAGAACGATTGGTACCCATTGGTAAAGATGCGCTCAGGTTTTTGAAAATTTATTTGGAAGAAATCCGTGTTCACGTGCCTGTTCAAAAAGGAAACGAGAGTAATGTGTTCCTAAACCGGAGAGGAAAAAAATTAACACGGGTGATGATCTTTATAATCATTAAAGAATTGGCTGCTAAAACCGGGCTTCATAAAACAATCAGCCCGCACACATTCCGGCATTCATTTGCTACCCATTTGATAGAAGGAGGTGCTGATTTACGAGCCGTGCAAGAGATGTTGGGCCATGAATCGATTACCACCACCGAAATTTATACTCATTTGGATCGGGATTACCTGCGCCAGGTGATACAGGATTTTCATCCGAGAAGCTAACGATAATCTTTGTGCCTTCGTGTCTTAGTGGCGAAGAATCTATGAAATCACAAACCGGTTTGCCCATAGTCAATTCCTCGCACAGTTTCGTTACTTTTGTTGTATGATAAGAAATGCAATTCTTTTCGTACTCATGCTTATCCACTCAATTGGTTTTGGCCAGGAGTTAAAAGTTGAGTTTGATAAAAATCGGGATTTCACTAAATATAAAACGTATCGTTTTGGCGAAGGGGAAATCATAACCCCAAAAGATCAACAGCAAACAAACGAGGGTGATATTGAGAAATGGATTCGAAATGCAATAAGCCGCGAACTTGAGTTGCGTGAACTTACCCGGGTTGATTCATCGGCTGACCTGGTGGTTTCCTACGTGGCAGGATCACTTGCGCGCAGTGCAGCCGGTGACGTGGGGCCGATGGGAATGACCCCGGGCTCTATGGATCGCACGTATATTCGTGACTACAGGCAAGGAAGCTTGATCATTGATCTGAATGACAGAAGTAATCGTATGGTTTGGCGCATCAATGCAACATCTGATATGTCGGCAACAGGTGGTGAGCGAATGATTGATCAGATTGTGGAGAAGGGATTCAGGAAGTACCCCAAACCTTCTAAGAAGAAAAAGAAATAATTATTTTTCATGTATCGCTTCTTTCTCCGGCCCATACTTTTTCTTTTTTCCCCCGAGTCTATTCATCATGTTACGTTTAAAATTTTAAAATTCATTGGCTATGTTCCCGGGGCATTGGTTTTAGCGCGTGCATGGTTCGTTATTAAAAATCAAAAACTTGAGAGAAAAATAGCAGGGCTTACGTTTCCCAATCCGGTGGGGTTGGCTGCGGGCTTTGATAAAGACGCCTTGCTGATTGATGAACTGGCAGCGCTTGGTTTTGGGTTTATTGAAATTGGAACGCTTACCCCTAAGCCACAACCCGGAAATGAAAAGCCGCGACTCTTTCGCTTGCCAGCGGATCAGGCAATTATTAACAGGATGGGTTTCAATAACCAGGGTGTTGACAGCGCGGTGATGCGTCTGCAAAACAGGAAATCCAAAGTAATTGTAGGAGGTAATATTGGTAAGAACAAAATCACGCCTAATGAAACAGCGTTTGAAGATTATACCTATTGTTTCGAATCACTTTATCCTTACGTAGATTATTTTGTTGTGAATGTAAGTTCACCTAACACGCCTAACTTACGTGAACTGCAAGAGAAGGAGCCCCTCAAAAAAATATTGAATTCGGTTAAGCAGTTAAATCAACAGAAAGAAAAACCAAAACCGATCTTGTTAAAAATCGCCCCCGACTTAAATGAAGCTCAATTGCATGATGTAGTTGAAATCTTGCTGGAAACCAAAACCGATGGCGTTATCGCGACTAATACAACTATTTCCCGTGAAGGGTTAACAACAGATGCTGAAACTATTTCTTCCATTGGAAATGGCGGTGTAAGCGGCAAGCCATTAACGAAGCGTTCAACTGAAGTAATTTCATTTTTACGATCGAAACTTGGTAAGGATTTCCCCATCATAGGAGTAGGAGGGATCATGACACCGGAAGATGCCCTTGAAAAACTAAAAGCCGGAGCAGACCTGGTTCAGATATACACCGGCTTTATTTATGAAGGGCCGGGGTTGGTGAAGCGGATAAACCGCGCTATTGTCAATCATTATCCTTGATTCATCATACTCCTGTTAATATCTCGCTTCTAAAAACCCGGTAAGCGTTTCTCACGTCCCGCAGACGCTGCTGTGACCTGATTTAATTTTAAGATGTAAATACAGAATACCGCTCAAGGAAGTAAGGCACAACAGGTATGTACGTTATCGTAACACCCTCCACTGTTTCTTCCTTGTAATCTGTGTATGCCAGGATTGCTCCTTTTTTTAATTTCAGTTTTTTACAACAATGAACTAATCCTGTGATTTCTCTTTCTTTGGTCATGGGGTCGTCCAGCGAATAGCTCACCTGCACGGGCATCAGCTTGCCTTTGTATTGAAGAACGAAATCACATTCTTTGGCGTCTTTGTAATAAAATATTTCATACCCCATTCTCCTGAATTGAAGATAGGCAAGATTTTCCAGCAGCCTGCCTTTGTCATCGCTGAACCTGAATGTGATGGCATTCAGCAAGCCGTTGTCTATAAAATAATTTTTCTTGTCGCTGCCCGAACGTTTCAGTTCCGAGTAATCAAATTTTGAAACAGGCAACGAGAGATAAACCGCTTTTGCCGCTTCGTTTACGTTGTACAAAAAGTTCTTGTCGAGCTTGTACCCTTGCGAACGCAACTCGTTGTAGAGTTTGTTCAGCGAAAGATAGGAGCCGGCCGAAGCGGCCACTCGCTTTAAAAAATATTTGATTATCGGAAGGTTGGTGAAATTGTATCGTTCTACCAGGTCGCGGTAAGTCATTACGTCAAAGTATTCCTGTAATGCCTGGTTTTTAAGACTGTCGGTAAGCAAGGTTACTTCGGGATAACCGCCTTCAGCTAAATAGCGCTCGAAAAGTTTGTTCACTTTTGCCTGCGATCCGGAATCGTATTTTTCAGGGCTTACTTTTTTAAAATGCAGAAACTCTAAAAAAGATAACGGTAATATTTCGTATGTCAATGTTCTTCCGCGCAACGCGGTAGCTATCTCTGAGCTTAACAAATTGGCATTTGAACCTGTGAGAAATATATTTTTGGTTATGGTGTCGTAACACCTTCGCACAAATTTTTCCCAGTCTTCTATGTTTTGTATTTCATCCAGGAAAAAATACGTGTTCTTCAGGTTAACATCCGGGTATAGCTCCCGGTATGCCTGAACGATCAAATCAAAATCGCTGCCGGTGAGCTTGAAACGTTCGTCTTCAAAATTGATATAGAGCAGGTTTTGCCGGGGTACGCCATGATCCGTTAATTGTTTCATCAACTGGAAAAAGTAAAAACTCTTTCCGCACCGCCTGGGGCCTGTAAGCGTTATGATCTTGCCCGATTTTACCGGCAATTCCAGTTGCCGGGCACTCACGGCCTCTGTTTCAGAAGCATGAAAATCGCTTATGATGCGCCTGAATGTATCTTTTATTTCTTGCTTCACAAGACAAAAATATAGATTATTTCTTGCATTACAAGGAGTTTTATGCAATCATCTCTTTCGTTCCACGAAACAATGGAATGCAGCCGTTACAGCAGCGTCTTGCGTGTTGCACGGGAAATACGCAGGGTCGCTCCCGTACACCCTGCGTAAACGAAGCGAACCTAAAAACTAAAAATGGAATTGTTGGAGTGAAACGACAATGTCGGAATTATAGTTCTACAAAAGTGAAACATATCTATTAACTTCACGTTTTGTGACAATATGAAAGGAGACTATATCGGTGAACTGGAAGAACTTGTGCTGCTCACGGTTGGCATTCTTTACCCCGATGCTTACGGTGTGGCCGTGATGGACGAGCTCGACAAACAAGCCGGGCGCAGTTTGAACATCAGTGCCGTGCATGCCGTGCTTACGCGATTAGAAGAGAAGGGCATGCTTAAATCCAGCATGAGTAATCCTACAGAAGAACGTGGCGGCAGGCGTAAACGAATTTTCACATTGACGGCTGCAGGCAAACGCGCACTCGAAGAAGCGCAGGAACTACGCACGCAGATGTATCACAGGATTCCGAGGGTAGCGCTGCAATTTCAGTTAGTGAATTGATAATGGAAAACGGGCAATTGACAATAGGAAATTGACAGTTGACAAGGTGTTGTCAATTGCCTTTTGTCAACTGCCAGCTTTTGTAGTCAACTGTCGACTTTTTATAAAGAAAAAAATTAGGTGAAACACACAGCACCGAAACATCCTCCTAAACTCGCCAACCGATTCTTGCAGTGGTACTGTCGGTCCGAGCTGCTCGATGAAATCCAGGGTGATGCGTATGAACTATACTATCGTGATGCGAAGCTGAGCAAACGCAAAGCGGATTTGAAATTTATCTGGAACGTGATCCGGTTTTTCCGGTGGCGGAACATTCGCAAAAAGAAACAAGAACACTTTAACTATTCAACAGGTATGCTTCAAAACATTTTCAAAGTTGCCGTGCGCAACTTCTTTCGTCAGCCGGGTCATTCCATGTTAAATGTGGTGGGACTTGCCGTAAGTTTCCTGGCTGCTTTCCTTATTGGCTTGTGGGTTTTTCACGAGACTTCTTACGATAGGTTCCATAACGAACCGCAAAGAATCTTTAAGGTGATGAGCCATGTGGATGCCAACGGAACAATCGAAACGTATTCTGCCGCGCGCTCGAACATTAATCTCGCAGCCATTCCTGATGTCACAGAGAAAGCCGTGGTTATCACCGGCACGCGTTGGCCAAATGAATTATGCTTTCGCCCAGATGGCAAACCAAATGAATGCATTTACCTGTTCGGGATTTTTTCAGAGCAGCCGTTCTTTTCTATATTCAACTTCCCGATTATCAAAGGCGATAAAAATCCACTGGCCAAACCCACCAACATAGCCATATCCGAAAGTATGGCGATGAAACTGTATGGCGATGAAGACCCCCTCGGCAAGACCATAAAAATAGATGACCACTTCCCGGTAACTATCGCTTCTGTATTTCAGGATGTGCCTTCCAACTCTTCGCTGCAGTTCGAGTTTGTTGTACCCACAGAAGTCTTTGCGCGCATGCGCGGTCTCGATCCGGATTTTTTCAGTAAAGATTTTCAACCCGTTTATTTTAAAACCAACAGCAACATCACCAGCGAGGCGCTGACGGCCAAGCTCAATGAACCCGCCATCCTTACAAATGACTTAAAGGAGGACAAAGTGAGCTATAGTGCATTTCCATTTGTTGACACACGCCTGCATAGTGAGTTCACCAATGGCAAAAATTCGGGTGGACGGATTCAGTATGTCAACTTGTTCATGCTGGTGGCCGTGCTGGTTGTGTCGATGGCTGTGATAAACTTTATCAATCTCAGCACAGCCCGTGCCTCCAACCGTTCCAAAGAAATCGGTATCCGGAAAGTTACAGGGGCACAGCGTAGTGGCATCATGATGCAGTTTGTAGGCGAGTCGTTCTTAGTTATAGTTATTGCGCTGGCAATGGCTGCGTTGAGCACACAGCTCTTGCTGCCTGCCTTCAATAGTTTGATTGGTGAAACGCTCACTGTCAGCTTGTTAAATCCTTTGATTTTGGGATGGATTGGTGCTTTTGCATTGGTAGTGGCGCTCGCTGCCGGACTTTACCCCGCCTGGGTTATGTCGGCATTTCAACCAGCCAACGTGTTGAAGGGAAACACGGTAACGGCATCAACAGGCGCGCAGCATTTGCGCAAAGTATTGCTGGTGGTTCAGGTGAGCGTGTCGGTGGGTATTATCATTTTCACAGGCGTGCTGTTTCAGCAGTTAAAATTCATCCAGGAAAAAAACCTGGGCTTAGACAAGCAAAACATATTGCACATTGAGCCTACCTATAAATTGTTGCAGCAATATGATGCATTCAAAAATGAGCTGCTGGCCCATCCTCAAATAAAAAGCATAACTGCCACGGGTGCCGATCCGGTTGATTTAACCGTACAAACCACAGGCGTAAGCTGGCCCGGTATGCCCAACGGCATGAATGCAGCATTCAAATTGTTAGGCTCACACTACGAAGTGTTTGAAACGTTCGGCCTTCAGTTGACCGCTGGCCGTTTCTTCGGATTGAAACCGGTTGACTCAACCCGCACCGATGTGGTCGTCTCCGAATCAGCGCTAAAAAAGATGGACTTGAAAGATCCGATTGGAACTCCAATAAAAATAGGCGATAGCGAATGCACCATCATTGGTGTGGTAAAAGATTTCCATACGGCCAGCCTGAAGCAAGAACAGTTGCCGGTGATTATCTACGCGCATCCAATTTTGCATTGCTCGCGCCTGTATGTGAAATACGAAGCAGGCGCCACACCGGAGGCGATGGCCGCCATCCAAAACGTGTACAAAAAGTTTGAGCCCGCCTTCACCATGAAATATGATTTTGTTGATGAGGCTTTTGATAAAATGTATAAAACTGAAAATACTGCCTCCGCCATGCTGGTATTCTTCACGGCCATATCGTTGGTGATTGCCGTGATTGGTGTAGTAGGCTTGGCCACTTACAATGTGGTGAGGCGTAAAAAGGAAATTGGCATCAGGCGTGTGTTCGGGGCAACCGTGTTGCAGATTCTTGGCAGCCTGAGCCGGGAGTTTGTGTTGTTGATTTTATTCGCAGCAATGCTGGGCATTCCGTTTGCCTGGTATGGCGCTGGTCAATGGCTTTCAGGCTTTGCTTATCGGATCGATATGCCCTGGGGAATTTTTGTGATAACGCTGATTGGAATCACATCCGTTACGCTTTTACTCATTACGATCCAGGGATTCAAAACAATTACTACCAATCCCACAGAAACGTTGCGAAGTGAGTGATGAAGGCATAAAAAAAACCAGCCTGAAATTTTCAGGCTGGCTTTCATAGCAGATTGTTATCTATTTTTTATTCTTTAATTCCCGCCAGGTCAAGTATAAACGCATACTCTTGCGAAGCTTCTTTATATACTTTAAACCTACCGGTAGTGCCGCCATGCCCGGTTTCCATGTTGGTACGTAGCAGCAATGTGTTGTTATCTGTTTTAAGTTCACGCAATTTTGCTACCCACTTGGCGGGTTCCCAATATTGTACTTGCGAATCGTGGAAGCCGGTTGTTACCAGCATGTTTGGATAATCCTGTGGTTTCACTTGGTCGTACGGAGAATAGTCAAGCATATACATATACGACTCAGGATTTTTCGGATTACCCCATTCATCAAACTCACCCGTTGTTAACGGGATGGATTCATCATCCATGGTAGTAACAACATCTACAAAAGGAACGGCCGCAATCACACCTTTATATAAGTCGGGCCGCATGTTTACTACCGCACCCATCAACAAGCCCCCGGCACTGCCGCCTGAAGCAAATAACTTTTGAGGATTGGTAAATTTTTCTTCGATCAGGAACTCCGAGCAATCGATAAAATCGGTAAACGTATTTTTCTTCTTGAACATTTTTCCATCTTCATACCACTGGCGGCCCATTTCCTGTCCGCCACGAATGTGAGCTATGGCATACACAAAACCCCTGTTTAATAAACTTAAGCGTGTGGAGGAGAAGGAAGGATTCATGCTGGAGCCATACGAACCGTATCCATAAATCATAGTGGGGTTGTTACCATCTTTCTTTATCCCTTTTTTATAAACGATTGACATGGGTATTTGAGTACCATCATCGGCTGTAGCCCACAATCTTTCGGTTTGATAATCTTCCGGATTGTAGCCGCCCACCACTTCTGTTTGCTTCAGTAATTTTCGCTCTTTTGTCTTCATGTTGTAATCGTAGGTGGAGATGGGTGTTGTCATAGAAGTATATCGATAGCGAAGCAGGTCTGTATCAAAGTCTATGTTGATAGACGGATAGATGGTATAAGCAGGTTCTCCAAAATTCAAATAATGGTGGGCACCACTTTTCTGATCAATAACGCGCATGAGTGTGTTTGCGTTGGCACGCTCGCTTAGCACCATGTAGTCTTTAAATATTTCAATGCCTTGCAGCAAGGTATCTTTACGATGGGCAATTTTATCTTTCCAGTTTACTTTGGCTGTTTTGGTATCCGGTGTTTCCATCAACCGGAAGTTCAATGCGTCCCAGTTGGTAACCACGTAAAATTTATCTTTATAGTGATCAATGGAATATTCCAGCCCACGCTCGCGCGGTGTAAACTCTTTGAATTTTCCATCGGGTGTATTAGCATCCAGCACCTGGTAGTAGTTGGTGAGTGTGCTTCCCGCCCAAATCACCAAAAACTTTTTTGATTTCGTTTTATAAATGCCTGTATAGAAAGTCTCGTCTTTTTCTTCCGATACAACCGGATCGGTTTTATAAGAAGACCCTACTTTATGCTTAATGATCCAGCGCGAACGCAGCGTAGTTGAATCTTTCTTCGTGTAGAAATATGTTTTGTTATCGTTGGCCCAGGTTACCTCTCCTTCGGTGTTTGGTACAGGTTCTTCTACCAATTTACCGGTTTTAAGATCTTTCACATAAACGGTATATCTTCTGCGGCTTACCGAATCCTCCGCGTAAGCGAGCAGGTTATTGTCTTCGCTTACGCTTAGTCCGCGAATGGAGTAGTAGTCATGACCTTTCGCCATATCATTTACATTCAAAAGAATTTCTTCAGCGCTTTCCATGGATCCTTTCTTGCGGCAATAGATTGGATATTCCTGGCCTTGCTC
>CAZNRJ010000135.1:0-9249 GCA_964574945.1 uncultured Ohtaekwangia sp.
TTAGGCGGGGATTTGTTCTTGAAAAGTGTGGAGGCTGCCCATGCAAGGGATTACCGGGTATCCGGACATGTGCCCATAGATGTTACTATAGAGGAGCTTGTGAAAGCCGGCTACACAAGTGTGGAGCATGCAAGTTATTTGTTACGATTAGGTAATGATGAAAAGGGTGTTGTTGCTGATTTACGATCAGGAAAAATTACAAAAGCCGAAGCGGGTGCCCGTTATGCGGCAGGGTTTGATCAGCAGAAAGCGATTGATGGATATAAGGAGCTTGGAAAAACCGGGTTGTTTGTGTGCCCAACCTTTATTGGCGGCAGGCAACTTGCTTACCTCGATGTTACCGATCACAGCAAAGATGAATTTCTCAATTACCTAACGGATCGGTTTGTAGCTAACTATCAATGGCGCATTCAGCGTATGGGTACTATTACCCCGGAACAAAGTAAAGAAAGAAAAGATCGATACGCTTTTCAACAAAAGCAATTGCCTTTTATGTATAACTCAGGCATTAAAATTATTGCGGGTAGCGATGCAGCAGCCCTTAATACCTATGTGTATCCTGCTGAATCTTTGTTGCAGGAACTTGAAATTTTTCAGGACGCTGGCTTAACACCGTTACAAATTTTGCAAACAGTTACAATGAATGGTGCCGATTATTTTAACGTCACAGATCAAACAGGCTCTATTGCTGTGGGTAAAAATGCGGACCTGGTGTTGCTTGATAAAAATCCATTAACCAATATTTCTTCGCTGCGTTCAATCAATGCGGTAATGGCGAATGGAAGCTATTTCAATCGCGTGGCGCTTGATGCCATGTTAGCGAAAGCCCGTAAGACAAAAGTTGAATTAGATAATCAACGTAAGTAAAATACTTTACGGCATTTTACTTCATGTAGATTTTTAAAAACCATCCGGTGCCATCCTGATGAAAAATTAACTTACCTGAACAGAGCCTGGAATTTCTGAAGGATGTTTTCACGATAGTTTCCTCCAATTGGGATAGACTTGCCAGGAATTTCAATGGCTGTTGCATTAAACGCCTTTATCTTATCAACAGCAACTATGAATGATCGGTGAACCCGGAGGAACTTTTCCGGATTTAATTCTTCTTCTATTTTGCTAAGTGCATACTTGCTAATATGCTTCCCGTTTATTGTTTGAATGTTGATATATTCTTTCTGACTTTCAATAAATAGAATTTCGTTTAAAGGAATAATTACGGTCTTTTTACCACTGTGAACCGAGATGGTTTCCTTTATCGAATGAGTGATTGGTGTTTTTACTTTGTTCACGGCTTCTAAAAACCTGTTAAACTCTATAGGCTTAAGTAAGTAATCTACCACATTAAGTTCATACCCCTGAAGGGCATATTCATGATAGGCAGTTGTAATGATAACGGCCGGAGGCTTCTTAATCGTCTTTAGGAAGTCTAACCCCTTTAATCCGGGTAAGTGAATATCTAAAAAAATCAGGTCGATGGATTTATCTTGAAGGACTTCCAACGCTTGAATTGCATCTGTACAGACTTTGACCACCGACAAAAACGAAACATGATGCGCATAGTCCAAAAGTACATCGGCAGCCAGGGGTTCATCTTCTACAATCAGGCACTTGATCATTTCTGTAAGGGGATTAAAAGATCCACGATAAATTTATCAGGATTGTTTTGAATACTAAGATGGTGATTGGGATAAGTCAATTCCAATTGTCTTTTAATATTTTGCATACCTATGGTTTTGGAATCATTTGCAGGTTGAGGTGAACCCTTCGAGTTGGAGATACCTGCTTTTAAAAGCCCTTCTTTTAAAGTTATGTCAATTTCAATGTATGAATCAAACCGGGATTCGCTGGCGCCATGCTTAAATGCATTTTCAACAAAGTGTATCAAAATTAATGGAGCAATTTGTTGAGCAGGGTTGTCGATGGATTGGTTATAACTAATTTTGAGCCGATCGGTATACCGCAATTTTTCGAGTTTTATATAATCATTAATGAGTTTCAGCTCATCGGTTAGTAATATGGTTTGATGGCCGGCTTCGTAAAGCATAAAACGCATAAGCTTGGACAGCTTTAGAATGGCTTCCGGTGTCTGCGGGTCATTTTTCCTGGCAAGGGAATATATATTGTTAAGCGTGTTAAACAGAAAATGAGGGTTGATTTGTCCTTTCAGATATTTTAATTCCGATTCAGTTTTCTCTTTCTTTAACTCCGCTTCCCGAATACTGGAACGATGTTGCCTCCGCATTAACCGAATGGTACAAGCTATTCCGGCAACAAAAGCAAGCGTGAAGAAATGGTACAATAAACTATTGACTGCAAAGAACCCCGATGTTTCACCGGTGAAATTGAAAATAACAGGAAGAATAAATTTGTGGTTGAGCAGCATCATTAAAAATACAGCAATCAAAAACGTCAATACAAAGGCAGCAATGGTTCGCGTTAAGCTCCAGCCATTGATCAGATAACCATCCAGCAAATAAAAACAGGTGTATACCAACGGTACTTTAACAGTCAACATAGATAATTGACTATACAACAAATTTTGATACAATTCCCAATCCTGATCACCACCGGAAAGTATAGCAGGGGAGTCTGCTGAAATATTTAAATAGGTTTTAAAGGCAATATATAAGAACCAAAAAAGGACGTGATTTCTAACCCTATGCATAGTGAACTTCGAGTGCTCAAAGTAACACAATGACAACTGAATTTAATAGCAGGAAACACCACCATCTTTTGGTTGATGAATTTGACCTGTGTGTTGATGGATTCGTTTAATTGGTTTACCGCATTTGCAATAGTACAAGGAAAGGGAAAATTTCAGTTTTCCTATGTATTACCTGTGGTTAAAGTAGAATCCTAAAAAATTTGATTGATCGCTGTACTCAGTTTGTTGATTGTTGCTCTGTTTCTGTTGATAGTCCATTTCAGATTTCAATCAACAACCGTTATTGCGCCTATGAAATCTATCTTATCATTTGGCCTCGCTTTAGTGGCAATTATATCCATCGCCCAAAGAAATGCATTGCCTGCATTTGCATCTCCTCCAAAAGAACTTGCCCTTTTTGGTGAAGGCTTTATTTCAACTCATCTGAACGAACGTGACTTTGCCATTTCACCTGATGGATCGGAAATCTATTTTACGATATCTACGCCCAAATCCACATTTCAAACAATTGTTTCGAGTAAAAAGAATAAACAAGGTCAATGGTCAACGCCCGAAGTAGTTTCATTTGCCGGTGAGTTCAGTGACCTTGAACCTGTCTTTTCTGCGGATGGTCAAACTCTTTACTTTGCATCGAACCGGCCCATTAGCGACTCAACGCCAAAGGATTTTGATCTCTGGAAAGTTAAAAGAGTAGGCACTGGGTGGGGCACCCCAGAGAATTTAGGTTCTGTCATTAATACGGATGGAGACGAGTTCTACCCATCGATTACTAAAAGTGGCAATCTGTACTTTACGGCTGCCTATAAAGATGGACCAGGCAGGGAAGATATCTACATATCGGAATTTCGTAACGGAGAATTTAGTAAACCGATCGCGTTAGATAGCGCTGTCAACACTAAGTTTTATGAATTCAATGCATTTGTAGATCAGGATGAAAAATATATTCTGTTTACCTCATACGGAAGGAAGGATGATACCGGAGGCGGTGATTTATATCTGAGTACAAAAGATAATAGCGGCAAATGGCAACCGGCAAAAAACCTTAAAGAATTAAATTCCAGGCAACTTGATTATTGTCCGTACCTGACTTCAGATGGTCGTGCGCTTTTCTTTACAAGCGAACGGCATCAATTGCCAACCATGTTCCCAGCCAAAAAGGCAACCTATAGGGATGTGTTAAATTCAAACTCAAATCCAATCAATGGAACCGGAAATATTTATTGGATCGATTTTCAGAAAGTATTGGAACGCTATAAATAAATTCAATTGTGAGATTCATACTGATTATTTTATGTCTTTGCTTTTTATCCGGTCAATGCCAGGATAAAAATGAAGTAGCGCCAACAAAACAGGGTTCAAATAATCTCCCGGATAAGAATGTTGTAGTGCCGACAACGGAGATTCTCTTTGTAGGCAATAGTCTTACGTACACGAATGATCTTCCAAAGCTGGTGGCTCAGCTTGCATCTTCAAATGGTACTCAGGTTAAGACTCAAACGATTGCTTATGCTAACTATGCTTTAGAAGATCATTGGAACGATGGCGAGCTTCAACAACTCATCACGAAAGGTAGCTTTGATTTTGTGGTAGTTCAGCAGGGGCCTTCCTCGCAAGCAGACGGACGCGAAATGTTGTTCGATTATGGCGGGCGAATTTCAGCACTCTGTGAAGCGAGAGGCGCTAAGCTTGCTTTCTTTATGGTTTGGCCAGCAAAAGTAAACTATCACACATTTGAAGGCGTGATCAAAAATTACACAGATGCTGCTGAGCGTTCCGGTTCACTGCTCTGTCCTGTTGGTAAGGTGTGGAAAGGTCATTTCGACAGCACAAATGATTTTTCTTATTACGGACCCGATCAATTTCATCCTTCCCTTGAGGGAAGTAAAGTAGCCGCTCAAATTATTTATGAAATTTTATTTAAATAAAATAGTGAAGATGAAGGCAACAATCACTATCAGTCTTTTTCTACTGAGCATAAATACTATAATTACCCAGGTAGATACTGTTTACCAATTTGATAACAGGAGGATTGTTGACCGGATAAAGGAGGGGCGGTCACAATATTGTTTATTTTTTCAAAATATGAGTAGTCCTAAAAAGACAGGTACCTATATGGTAGATAAAACAATTACCTTCAAAAAGGTAAATGGTAATGATGCAATTGAGATTATTCAGAAATTCTATAGTTCTGATTCAACCGGTTTTTACTATGTTTATTCACTTGTAAGACGGGATAATTTCAATCCTATTCATCATCGGACCTGGAGGCAAAGGACTGGCATGGAAGCATACGATTTCTATGAAAATAAAATTATCGGATCGGACACAGTAGCAAATAATGCTAAGAAGGGATTTGAACTTTTGATTGACCACCCACTTCTAAATTGGGAGATTGATCTTGAAACATTTGCATTGCTTCCGTTTAAAAAAGATAAAACATTTGCTATTAATTTTTACCACCCGGGTTCTCCAACGAAACCAATGCTTTACACATATAAAGTTGTGGGTGAAGAAATGATACCTGGTATGGATGGTGTAAACATTGCTTGCTGGAAATTAGCAATTGAATATAGACCGAACCACCGGGCTATGTTTTTTATAAGCAAGAAGAACGGTGAGGTAATTAAGCTGGAAGAAGACTATGGTTCAGGTGTCAGGTACAAGGTCAAGCTTCCTTCAAGTGTTAATGTCAGATAGAATAAATAAGGTTTATATGCAACCTTCCTTTGTTTGAGAAGTATTTAGATTGATCAATCATAGCTATGAATATTCTTAAAAATTATTTCAAGGTTGCTTTTCGAAACATACTTCGTCAGCGTGCGCATAGCATCATTAACATATTAGGTCTTTCTACGGGACTTTGTTTCAGCCTTCTTATTTGTTTGTATGTACTTTTCGAAATGAGTTTTGATAATTTTCATAAAAAGGGAGACAGGATTTATTTACTCCCGATGACATGGCATTTTAACGGAACGGATTTACCGACCGGTGCAAATTGCAGCGTGGGTGGCCCTTTCATGAAACAGGAGTTTTCTGAAGTAGAAGAAACCGTGCGCATTAAAAACTCATCCTTATCCTTAAAGAAAGAAAACGAAACGATCAACGAGACCAATATTTATTTTGCTGACTCTGCTTTTTTTAATGTATTTACTTTTCCGTTTATACAGGGCGATCCCAGTCATTCGCTGGTTGAACCTAACTCAATTGTGTTAACGGAGCGAATGGCAATTAAATATTTTGGCCAGGATTGGAAAGTAGCTAACCTGCTGGACCAGGCTATGATTGCCAGCGATAAGAAGCTTTACAAAATCCGGGGTGTAATAAAAAATGTTCCTTTAAACTCCCATCTTCAGTTTGATTTTGTTGTTTCATTTACTTCCCTGCCGATAGCCCATCAACAACCAAACTGGGATAATAGTGAGTTTTATACATATATATTACTGAATCAGAATGCGTCAGCAAGCACTGTTCGTAACGAAATTCCTAACCGGCTTGTGGGTTTATTTGGAGATTGGATAAAGGAAGGCGTTGAGCTTGATCTTGTTCCCCTTAAGAATATCTATCTCGACAATGTTAAGTATAAAGTTCCTAATACAAGTAATATTTTATATGTCACGATCTTTATATCCATCGCTGTTCTTATCCTGTTGGTAGCAACCTTCAACTACATCAATCTTTCAACTGCCCGATCCATGGAGCGTGCTTTGGAAGTAGGCGTTAGAAAAGTAATGGGTGCACATCGGACTCAACTGTTTTATCAATTTATGAGTGAGTCACTTGTGGTTACATCAATCTCGTTGGGGATAGCAATTGGCCTCACCACATTGGCGCTTCCGGTATTTAATTTAATAATTGGAAGATCACTTGACCTCAGTATACTGGCTACTGTAGCCAATTTTATTTTGATAGCTGCTTGTTGCCTTCTTATAAGCTTGATGGCCGGCATTTATCCTGCACTTGTGCTCTCAAATTATCAACCCGCCAAAGTGCTAAAAGGAAAACTTAAGGATTCCGTTGCAGGAATAAATCTAAGAAGACGGTTAGTGATCATTCAGTTCAGTATTTCAATTACGCTTATAATTTCTGCGCTTACCATCTCTGGTCAATTGAACTTTATGCGACTTAAAAATTCCGGGTATGACCGCGATCAGATTGTATCACTATCGCTCGATAGTTTATCCCGGACTAAAATTGAAGCGATGAAATCAAAAGCTTCTGGTCAGCCGTGGATTGTTTCAATGTCTGCTGTTACTCAGTTGCCGGTGAATATCACGTTTGAAACGGCTATCAACACAGTTGGGTCAGACGAGCGAAAGTTAATACGGGTTGCACCTGTTGATGCGGATTTCCTTACAACGATGGGAATTGAACCAATAGCCGGAACAAACTTTAGTAAACAGGCAACCACAAAAGATGGATGGGAGATTATTCTAAATGAATCGGCATTGGATTTTTATGGCTGGACAAGCGAGGAAGCCTTGGGAAAGGAATTTGATGTTTGGCAGGCAAGGGGAGTTGTGAAAGGGGTTGTAAAGGATTTTCATTTTTCTTCGCTACATAAATCAATTGCTCCCTTATTAATATTTACCGGTTCAGGATTAATAACCTCAAACTTATTGGTAAAATTAGATGCGGGGTACAAAGGAAACGTAAGCGAGGAGTTAAAAGCACTATGGAACCAGGTAAACCCGGATTCCCCTTTTCTCCTGACTTACTTAACTGATCGCTACGAATTGTTGTATAAATCGGAAAGT
Organism: uncultured Ohtaekwangia sp.; assembly: GCA_964574945.1. Classification (GTDB taxonomy): domain Bacteria; phylum Bacteroidota; class Bacteroidia; order Cytophagales; family Cyclobacteriaceae; genus ELB16-189. The sequence goes on from CAZNRJ010000135.1 coordinate 7,423, forward strand.
ATGATGAGTAATATTGTTAACCTGTTTGCTTTGCTGGCAGCTTTTATTTCAGGGTTGGGCCTTTTTGGATTAGCTTCCTATTCAATCCTGCAACGAACAAAAGAACTTGGGATCAGGAAAGTGCTGGGAGCTTCCGTAAATCAAATTGTTATAATGGTATCAGGCAGTTTTGTAAAACAAGTTGTTATTGCATTTATGCTGTCAGCACCTGTTAGTTATTATCTGATGAGCGAATGGCTTATTAATTTTAATTACCGGATAAATTTTAATTGGATGATCGTTGTTCAATCAGGACTGATCGCGATAGGGATAGCCTTAATCACAGTTTCGTATCATTCTATCCGTGTGGCGCGAAACAATCCGGTTGATTCGTTAAGAACAGAGTAAACCCCTCAATGATTTTTTGAACCTGTTTTATCCGGTGGCTGTTGCTCAAAATAAAACACTCCGTTTTTGTTTGCGATAACAATGTCCAGCAAGCCATCTTTGTTCATGTCTTCTGCTTCAAACTGAATGGCTACACCCGAGTTGTCGTCAATCAAATGCTTTACCCACACGGGCTTTCCTTTTCCGTCTTTCAATAATTCAAACCAGTATATCACAGCAGGTTCCATGCCTCCCGGGCCTTCGCCCTGGTGTGCGAAAAAACGTTTGCCAGTTATTAAATCAGGCAGGCCATCGTTGTTTACATCCTTCAGTACAAGGCTGTGTGATTCTGAAAACGTACTGTCAATCAAATGCCGGACAAATGAAATTTCATTGTTCTTGCCTTTAACTTGTTCATGCCACCAAAGTCCATAATTATGTGCCGAAGAAGAAACTACATCGGCATCGCCATCTTTATCAAAATCATACGTTAACATTTGCGCGCACGGATAGCCGAGATTTGCTTCATGAAATTTCCAGGGTGAAGTTTTGAAATCTTTGGGTGCTTCCCACCACCCGCCAATAATTATCACATCTTTCAATCCATCACCATTAATGTCGCCCCAACCCAGGCCATGTGAAAACATGCCTACGCCTTTTGCATTGGCCTGCGAAATAGGGGTTCGTTTCCATGTTACATTTTTTCCTTTTACGGATGAACTGAACCAGGCCATTTGACCAAGCTTTTCATTTCCAAAGACGAGATCCATTTTTCCGTTGCCATCAATATCCACCATCATAGGCGATTCATTGGAAGCAATTGAATCGATCAGGTTTCGCTTCCATAGTATTTCAGCGCCAGCGGGGTTTTCATACCAATACACTTCCTTGCCGGGAAAATCAAAACAGATTAAATCAATCCAGCCATCTTCGTTTACATCGGCAGCATAATTGAGAAACGAATCGCTGTATCCCTTTGTGTAATCAAATTTTTTATGCTTCCAAATGTCGTGTGCTTTCCAGTCTGGCGCTTCAAACCATCGCGCCCCGGCAATAATATCAAGCTTTCCATCTTTGTTCACATCTGCTATGGTCGATGCCTCTGTATAAAATTCATCCCACAGATGGAATTTTTTGAATGTTACTTTATCACCGGCTATTTGTGCGGTGCATGAAAATGCGGTCAGTGATGCAATAGCAATTAAATAATGTATGTTTTTGTTTTTCATAATCAGTTTTTACCAGGTTAATAAATAGGTAATCAACACATTAAATTCCTGTTGTGATAGGGTAGTGCCAAAGTGATCGGGCATGATGGTGTAACGAGAAGGTTTTTGCTCAACAATGTCTTTCTTAGGTATTGAAAATTCTTTTCCTGAAAGATCGCCAAAGACAATTACTGCTCCCTGGTCCCTTCGGTACAATCCGGTCATCACCTTGCCATCTTTAAGGGTGATGGTA
>CAZNRJ010000136.1:0-9166 GCA_964574945.1 uncultured Ohtaekwangia sp.
GTTTAAAGTAAACCGATAGTTTATTGTAACGGTTGCCCCTCCCGCGACAGGAGTTTCACAAGATAATTCGGTGGACATATTGACAATAAAAACGGGGACAATTAATTAATGACGGGGAGAAGGGCACAGGCGCTAACAAAAGCTATAAGTCATTGGCCTTTTTTTGTTTATTTTTAAATTAAGGTAAGGCCAACGCCTCATAGCAAAACGTTGGCTGCCATTTTTTTGGGACGACTATACCACTATAAAATGTAAACAGCATAGTGACAGTGGACAAAGAAGTAAATAAAACTGTTGACTACTCGGACTAATAAGCAGGAAATTGAATGTACTTAATTTTAGATACAAACATTTGGATTTACTTAGCCAATGGATTTAATCCAGAGACAAATAACTATGAAGATGGTCTGCACTTCAAAGTACTAGAATCATTAAAACATCTTGTAAGTAAAGACAAAATAAAAATACTGACTACAGAATTAATTCTTGAAGAGTGGGAACGCAACAAGCAAAAGAGATTCACATTAATTGAAAAACATCAACGGAGTTTAGAAAGTCAAGTGAATAACCTGAAAAGTATTAAAAAGAAGTTGGACGAAGGAGATGGTCATTTTGTTGATACTGTAATAGATAAATATCAAGATAGGATTCAGTCTGAAATTGCGAATAACCAAAAGCACATTCAAGAAGTTGAAGACCTCCTTAACAACTATACGATTAAATTTCAGATTAGCGACTCCATAAAAGTTAAAGTCACCGACTGGGCTGTCAAGAAAAATGCGCCTTTCAAAGGTGAAAAGAGTAATAGTACAGCAGACGCCTTAATTCTATTCGGCTCTATTGCCTATCTCACTGAAATAGCAAAGACTGACATTTTTGGAGAACCCATCTATATTTATCCGGAATCAATGTTTGTAAGTGGAAATACTGGAGATTTTTCCGATAAGACAAACAAAGAAAATCTTCATCCAGATTTAGTTCCTATTGTTTCTCCAACAAAAATGGGTTACGGAATCAGTCTAGCGAAAATACTGAACACTGTTGAGGAGTTATTTAAAGAATCAGAAATTGAATTACTTGAAGAGCAAATAGAGGAATGGAACGAGTACTATTGCGAAATTTGTGAGCCAGGGGACGAGAAGATATTCTACAATGTAGTTCACTTCGGAAGTGCTTTTGAAATTGAGTCTGAGAAACAAACGGACATCATGGACCCCAATCAATTAGAGATGTTTGGAGACATTCCTAAGGTTGAAGTTACTCAAAACGATAAGTATTTAATTGAAATTGGGGTATGCCAGTATTGTAGTCAGAATACTTGTACTGCTTACAGTGCAATACTTCTAATGTAATATCTGACGAGTTTATTGAATGCGAAGGCTGTGGAGAAATATATAAGCAGATAAATGAATATGTTGGTGACGGACTGTATGAGAGCAGTTACGTTGTTGTTGACAGTGTTGACAATGAAGATGAGGGTTAAAAAAACGACAGCCAACAAAATGTATAAGAAATGGCGCTGATAAGGAGGACATTTTTTTATTTTTGCTCAGCGCCACTTCTTATACATAAACGTTGGCGGCAACGGCCTCAAGTCTCGTGGACAATTCCGTGGTAATTGACCAAGACTTGTCGAATTTGAAAAATAAATTGAGTTTCAGAACTAAAAGATTGCTAAGCAGCGTACGAAAGATTCCGTGGGCTTTTGTTTGTAGTTTAAAATTAACTTTACTTTCGTCCGATTTAAAAATACTAAGTTATGAAAACGTATAAACTGTATCAAATTGAAGGCAAAAACCAAGACCTGCTAATCCTTAATAAAGGTAGTTTTTTAGGTGAATTTTTTTCAATGAACGCGATCAATAATAAACTTGCAGAGATTGCAAAATCCTACAAGGGGTTTCAAAGGCATGATACAAACGAGACACCGATAGGTTCCAATGAGAGAGAAACTACTTATCTACTCGACACTCGAGTTTTTATCAACGACAAGATAACGACATTTGAAACCTTATTGACTATTGAAAAGTAAAATTTAAAGGATGACACTATGATTTGGAAAAAGGTTATTTTGTTGATCATTGGAATGTGTTATACAGCAGCTTATGCACAAAGAGTAAAAAATACAAAACTTGATGAACATAGAGGTTTTAAGGAAATACAACTTGGTGACTCATTTGAAAAGTGGTCTGATAAGCTGACATATAGAGATTCAGAGGGCTCAACAACTCAATATGTTTTTGACACAAACTACTGCTGTAATCAAGTATTTGAATTCGAAGCTGAATTAGTAACAGTGCTTATCGAAAATAAGAAAGTTGTACGTATTGTGATTTACTTAAAGAAATTTCAAGAATCTCACACTTCACTTGAGAAAGGATTTCAATTCTATGAGTCAATTGAAAGACAATTCACTACTTTATTTGGGGCACATTATGGTAAGTCAGGAAATCGAACAAATCCTTTGATAAAGACACAATGGATGGGCAACAAAACAGTACTGGAAACAACTTATAATTATTATGGTGTAGTAAACGGGGACGCTGCCGAAGTTTCCATTTCAGACCTTGACTATTTAATGAAGAACCTGAAATCAGGTTTTTAATACGTGTTTATGAAAAACCTGTTAATCATTATTTTCATTCTTTCAAGTTTAGGGCTTTCCGGTCAAAGTATCGACTTATTAGATGATTTGAACGGTTTCAAGAAATTCAAACTAGGGAACAAGTTAGCAGAGTATAAAGATGATTTGACTTATAAAGAAACAGTTGACAAAATTGCCAGCTATGAACATAAGAGTCCTGAAAAATTTGAGTTTCAAAAATTAGTACCAAACTCAATCCTTTTAGACTTTTATGGCGGGGAACTGTATGATGTAATGTTGTTTGCTGACGATTATCAAGCATCAAGCTATGAAAGGGTAATCAATGAGCTAACTCTTTTGTTTGGTCGGCCAACGGAGTCTAAGGAGACAATGACCGGAAATATATGGATCGCTTGGGAAGGAAAGAAAACAAAACTTTACACCCAATATTTTGTAAAGAGAAATACAATTTGTATAGAATTTAAGAGCATTCCAATTGAGAGAAAGATAATGGTCAGTGAGTTCTGAAATAAAGTACGGGACGAAATAGAACATTCAGCTGACAACGCGACTCTGTAAAATTAGGGGAAGGCCGCAGCCGCCAACAAAGGTGGCTGTTGCACAACTAAGAAATCCGTCATTTAATAAAAAACAACCTTTAAAATTTGAATGAATTCGAAGGCAATAAAGTGAACAACATCGGAAAATGGTAGTCGTGCAACAAGCACAAAGTGCATAATCAATGGCAGGGTTCAGTGTAAATTTGTACTTTAGTTTTTCAAAAAACGTTTTGTGTCGTGGGACAGTGAAGCGCTTCGAACATTGGCACATTTGTTTGCCACACATTCACACGCGACACCAAAGCAAGCAAAAGATTCAATAATTTGAGTTAATGATTAGCTTCTAACTATGAAAATTAAATTAGTCATATTAATTAGTTCACTTTTGACTACAGGTTGTAGTTATAATGAACGAAATAATAATCAAGTAAAATCGGACAGCTTAGTTAACATAAAGAAAGACTCAGTACTCTTTTTAAGTTTTTGGTCTAAAATGCCTGAACAGGAGTTTAATAGTGTTATAGATATAGAAAATCGAAAAGGTAATCTTCATCATGGAGTATACTATTTTTTTATAGAAAATGGTAAAGATAGCGTTGGGTTTAAATTAGGACAGACTTCTGATGGAAAGGGCATTGAATTAAACTATAAAAACGAGTATTGGGTAAAAGGTGATAAAGGTCATTCCCCAACTATTCCTTTATGGGAGTTTACCAACTATAGACAAATTAAGAAAAGTTTAATAAATCACTTTGACAGTAAATACATTAGGCTGGATTCCTCAAGAATGAGATTTCAGCATTATTCCAATGCAGATAGATGGCAAATTAACGATGAATTCCAAAAAGTAATTGAGTTACAATGGACATATAGAATCGAAAATCAATCGAACACAATGTGGCGATTCAATTCGGAAACAAGTGAATACAAGTTGGCAGACTGCGACTTTAACATAAGGATATTGTCACTTCAAGATTATCAAAAACAATTATTAAAATACCTAGAGAATGAAAGAAAAGAGCAAGCAAGAGAAGAAGAAGAAAAAAGGATGAAGGAAAAGAATGCGAGGGAAAAGAATAATAAATTGTGAGAATAGCTAAGTGCTTTACCTTAAAATAATGAATGATATACCTGATAGTTATAAACTAATAGTTGATAGACTTGAACATATTATTAAAACACTAATTTAATACCTTCCTGTTTACAAATGTTCAGCATAGTGGGTAAGAAAGCCCCAATTTATCTAAAGGTCGTCAACCTTTTTCGCTGAGCACAAAAGGTTGACGACCTTGTTCTGAACTACTCCGCAACCACCACGGCCAACTTCTCACCTTTTAAATTGACCGCAAGTCGTGTAACGCCCTTCAACATTCCGGCACCTGCAAGTTAGGTGCAGGATACTTCCCTACTTTATTTTCCTCAACTCAATGCCGGTAAAATGACCATCCTTAATCAGGGCCATAAGTTGTGCCTGGGTGGGCTTGATCTGATAAAACGTATCGTCATTTCTTTTCACCTCCTTAACGGGAGTTTTCTTTGAAATCTTTTTCAGTATTTCCTTCCGCCTGGCTTCATCCTGAATATCTATCGACAAAAACTCGAGCACACCGGGCGACTTTTCTTTCACCAACCGGAGCACCCATTGATCACCCTCTTTAAAGTTTACGAAATAATAATTTTGATAGAACTTAACAACTAACGTATCACCGATCCTTCCGCTCCCAAGCCAGTCTTTATCATTGGAATCCTTAAAATGATACCCCCATGATTCAATAATCAATGTGTCGCCAATTTCCCCGGTTGATTTATCGCGGGTAGAATATTGACCCTGCAAAACAGGGGGAATGTTTTTCAATGAAGCAACACCGGCAGGCTGCGGCTCATAAAACGTTACTTCATTACACGAGTAAAGCAGCAGCGACCAAAACACGATAAGGATCAGCAAGCGTATTTTCACCAGCGATTATTTTTGATGGTCGAAGGTAAATGGTTTATCAAGATATTACCAACTTCTATTTAAGAATGTACAGATCCCCTTTGCGCACGTATTTCTGCTTCAACGTTGGGTTTCTAAGCATAACGTTCTCCATCAGATTATTTTTATCAATGATTACTTCCGGTGCATCTTGCGAAAATGATTGATCGATCAGTACAACATTTTCAAAATAGTCGGGATTTTCAAAATAATCCCTTGAAAGGGACCAGTCATAAAAATAAGTAGCTAACTTATTTTCTCTATAGAGATACCAATCAGTTCCAAGCACAAGGATTTTTTTCCCTTTTACCTGACCGGCATAATTTGATTCTTTGAAAAATAAACCGGCATAATCAATGCTGTTAATTTTTTCATAGCGCGCTAAATAACTTGTTGTGATGATGCCTCCAATAAATATCCATAACATCAGTTCGCCAATCCATTTTCTTCGGATCAGCAACAGGTAATGACTGGTAAAATAGGCCAGCGGGGGAGCGAACGTAATTACCCTTTGGGGGGTCATTTTGCCAGCGAGCGCTATCTCTAAAACAGCAACGCCAAGCCATAAAAACATAACCTGTAAAAGTTGGGATTGATACTTGGTTAACCGTGCCTCGCGATTGACCATCACTAAGGACAGCAGAAAATAAATAATCGGGATAGCGGATAAGCACACCATTGCCCATACCGAAATGGAATTATCCACGAGCCACGTATGGCCCAAATAGAAATCAGTCCAGACAAAATTGAAGCCGCCTTTGGAAAAGTAGAAGGCCATCAGCAATAGATGTGGTAAGGCAAATCCGAAAACAAGCAGCAAAATTTTGCGAATGGTTGCCCGCGTGAAAACCATGAGGATGATGAGTGTTCCCGGCAAAAAAACAGAATAGCTAAAAACAAAAAGCGAGGCTACACCCAAATAAATACCAAGATTTAAAAGCGTGCTGTCTTGCTGAATCCTAAACTCAATTTCTTTAAAGAGATTATTTAATGCGAAGAGAAGGAATGTGGATGCAAGAAGTTCAGCCGAAAGTGAAAGCATATCGAACGAGAATAAACAAAGGATACCAAAAATCAATGCCGGTAAATAGGTGTTTTCATTTTGAGCTTTGTTGTTGATCAGCAGAATTGCAAAAAAGGCGCCCTGAAAGAAAATGATCAGCAATGATACAATATGCCGGGCCGTAAGGGATCGGCCAAAGGCAAACTCGATCCACCCAAAGAACAAAGAAGCTAAGGGAGGGGTGCTGGTGAATAACCCGGTGTATAAACTTTTGCCATCGTTTAGCGATTCCCCCAAAACAATGCTTTTAAGCTCATTTAACGTTAAGCCAACCGGGTCTATAAAAAACCATACACTAACAGCAACCAACACAGCAAAAATGCCCAGCAAGCGATAAGGATCATTAACACGAAAAAGACGAAGCAGCACAGATGTTAGTTTGTTGGCGCAAATAAAATAAAAAAGTTGACAGTCTTACGGATATAAAAAGAGGACATAGTAATCTTTAGTATCTTTGCCCAATGAGCGGCACGGTACGGCAACAGAAATACAGCAAATTAATTCTTAAAGAATTAAGTGATATTTTCCTGAAGGATAAACGGGGAATTTTGGGAAATGCATTCATTACCATTGCTGATGTGCGGATGAGTCCGGATTTAAGCATTGCCAAAGTTTATTTAAGTATGACGCTGGCTAAAGATAAAAATGCAGTGCTGGCCAATATTGAATCGCATAAAAGTGAAATCAGGAAAGCATTAGGCGATCGTATCCGAAATCAGGCGCGCATCATTCCCGCTCTTTTATTTTTTATTGATGAGGTGGAGGAAAATGCACAACGTATAGAAGACCTTATTAAAAACCTGAACATCCCGAAAGAGAGCGATGGACAGGGCTAAACATTTTGCCGGCTAAACTCCTTGAATCTCTCCCTGTTCATAGCGAGGCGATATTTTTTCTCTAAGAGAAAGAAAAATTTTATTAACATCATCTCATTACTTTCCATGATTGGGATTGCTTTCTCAACGGCTGCCTTAATCATTGTACTTTCTGTATTCAATGGCCTGGGTAATTTGCTGCGATCCCTAAACTCCTCGTTCGATCCCGAAATAAAAATAGAATTGGAGAAAGGAAAATCATTCGAGGTATCACCCGAATTCCTTAGTCAAATCCAGGCGATTGAAGGAGTTCAAATTGTTACGGAAGTAATTGAAGACTATGCTTACGTGCGTTACCGCGATGCTGATATGGTGATTACCTTAAAAGGGGTAAGTAATAATTTTCTTGATCAGCATCGGTTAGACGATCATATAGCCGATGGCCGGTTAGTGCTGGAAGAGAAGGGGATTAACTATGCCATTATTGGCCGCGGTGTTCAGTATGCACTATCGGTAGCTGCGGGTGAAAATTTATACCCGCTGCAACTATTTTACATTAAGAGCATGAAAGCCTCCGGCATAGATCCGTCACAGCTATATACAAGAAAATCCATTGAGCCGGGCGGGGTTTTTTCCATCGAAAAGAATTATGATGAGAACTACATTTTTGTTCCCTTGCAGTTTGCACAGGAATTACTCAACTATGGCGATAAGCGCACCTCTTTGGAAATTCAAACCGTTAAAGGAGTGGATGAAAAAAAGATTCAGCAAAAAATCAAAACCGTTGTTGGCGATACGTTTAAAGTGCTCACGAATGAAGAGCAGCATCAGGATATTTATCGTTTGCTGAAAATTGAAAAGCTGTTTACTGCGGTAGCGCTGATGCTGTTAGTGCTTGTTGCATCCATTAACATTTTCTTTTCTTTAATGATGCTGGCAATTGATAAGAAAAAGGACATCTCAATCTTGTTTGCTATGGGAGGCCAGCAGGGGTTGATTCAAAGAATATTTCTGGGTGAAGGAGCCCTCATCGCATTTTCAGGTGCCATCACCGGACTTGTTTTTGGGGGCATCATTTGCTGGCTGCAGGGCCGCTTTGGGCTGGTGGGCATGGGCATGGAGAATGCCATTATCTCAAGCTACCCTGTCGAAATGAAGCTCTCGGACTTTGTATTGACTTCTGTTGTTATTATTGCCATAACACTGCTGGTTTCGTTTTACCCGGCCCGGCTTGCTGCCCGGTCCTACTCTATCGATCATCTATAGCATGTAAGTAGTAAGCATGATTTTGGGGTAAATTCAACGAATTTATTGAGAGAAATTACCTATTTTGCAATTCTGCTAACTCTGTAAAGTGCTGAAAAGTAGCCTTTCGTGCTTCTTTTAGAAGTCATGGCATCTACAGATTAAGATCAAAAGTTAATTGAGCCCATGAAAGTTTCGGCAGCACAGCCTTTTCAAATCATCTACTCGCTATACCAGCATGAGTATTTGGGCTATATTTTCGAGTCGTTCATCATTCATGTTGATGAAAAGGGAAAGCTTACATATCAGCACCAAAACATCTCGCATAAAAACGCTCGTGAATTTTCGAAAGGGTTAGACGATCGCGATTTTGAATTAATTGAAATGATGGACGGCATGAGCCAGGATGCCGTGCTCAAGCATTTTTCAAAAAAAATCATGAAGCCTGATGAATTCTTCAGTAAGGTTTTCAAAAAAGATAAAGGAGATGAATTGCTTCAGGAACAAATTGAAGCGTTCATGGAAAAGAGGAGGGCAGCCGTGCTTGAAAAAATGAAAGGCAAAATGCTTTTTGAAATGGGCAACGATGGCGAACCCACCTGGCGGCAAGTTGAGGTATTGGATAAACGCGCCAGCATTCAATTTCATTTCAGGCGTGGAGATGAAAGCACAAATTATTATCCCACTATAAGTTATGAAGGAAAGCGGGTGGAAATTCCCAACCCAAACGCCTACCTGATTTGCAAACATCCGGCCTGGATGGTGCTGAATGGCAAGCTCTATGGCTTTGAAAAATCAGTGGACGGAAAAAAACTTTTACCCTTCTTAAGCAAGAAGCATGTAGTTATTCCTAAAAACCTGGAGGAAACTTATTACAACCGGTTTGTTGCACCCCTCATAGCTTCTTTTGATGAAATAGAAGCC
>CAZNRJ010000137.1:0-2720 GCA_964574945.1 uncultured Ohtaekwangia sp.
TATTGGCAGCATCATCCCGGGCTTTCTTATTTGTTCTCCACACAATTTATCGGGCCAACCAGCCAGGCACCGCGCGTAGATGAAGGCAGGCAAGAGATCCTTTATGAATTAGAAATTGCCTTTAGCCAAATTCCTGAAACAGGTGAAGTTCCTTTCTGGATGGTCGACCGTATTTTCAGGAATCTGCTGATCGATATTACAGGAAATACGCATCGCGCTGAGTTTTGCATTGATAAACTTTATTCACCCGATAGTTCCACAGGCCGGCTTGGCATTCTTGAATTTCGTGGGTTTGATATGCCGCCCAATAAACAGATGTGTCTTGTACAATTGCTTTTGATCCGGTGTTTGCTCGCGCGCTTCTGGGCGAAACCATATAAACACAAGCTCATTCGATGGGGCACTGATTTATATGACAAATATTTGTTGCCTCATTATGTTGAACAAGACCTGAATGAAATAGCGCGCGACCTGCAGGAACATGGCTATGCATTTCAGGCAAATTGGCTCAATACATTTTTTGAATTCCGCTTTCCCATCTATGGCAAAATACGGGTGCAGGAAATGGACCTAATTATCCGAAGTGGTATTGAGCCCTGGCATGTGTTGGGCGAAGAAACCGCACGGGGGGGCACTGCACGGTTTGTGGATTCGAGCATGGAACGTATTGAAGTGAAAGTGAAAAATTTTAATGCCGATCGTTTTATGATTACGTGCAATGGAATGGCAGTACCGCTTCAGCAAACTTCCACGAATGGTGAATTCGTTGCAGGCATTCGTTACCGTGCCTGGTCACCGCCCTCTGCGTTGCACCCAACGTTAGGGGTGGATGTGCCGCTTGTCTTTGATATTGTGGATACATGGAACCATCGGGCCATCGGTGGCTGCACGTATCATGTTGTCCATCCGGGTGGCAGGAATTACGATTCGTTCCCCATCAATTCATTTGAAGCCGAGGGAAGAAGGATTAGCCGGTTTTGGAGTGAAGGCCACACACAAGGCAGCATTACACCAAAAGAAAATGTGATGGTCGCTTCCCGTTACCTGGAACCTAATTTAGTGCCGAAAAATTTTGATCCGCCACCTGTTAAAATAAATCCGGAATATCCCCGTACTTTAGATTTAAGACAATCCTGATTTTGCCTGCATGCAACCTTCCCTTCAAAACCTTTCAGCCGAATATTTTACCAATCAAACTGCCCTTGACGAATGCTTCGATCAAAACGATCAGGTACGCGATGCCTGGAAAAAACTAATCGCAAACATTGATACGCTTGGCGCAGAAGAATTAACCAGTCGCCACCAGGAGTTGCTGAAGTTGTTGCAGGAAAATGGGGTAACCTATAATATGTATGGCGATAGCAGCGGGCTAAACCGGCCGTGGTTGCTGGATGCTGTTCCGTTTATTCTTCCGGCAAACGATTGGAGTTACATTGAACGCGGCATGAAGCAACGCGCTTTTGTGCTGAACAAAATATTAGATGATATCTATGGCGATCGCATCCTGATCAAAAATAAGATCATTCCTGCTGAGTTAATTTATTCACACTCCGGATTTCTAAGACCTTGCGATAAAATCAAACTGCCGGGGCTTCAACTCCCGCTCTACTCAGCCGACTTATCGCGTGGGCCGGATGGACACGTTTGGGTAATTAAAGATCGTACGCAGGCACCCTCGGGCATGGGGTATGCGCTTGAGAACAGAAGTGCGTTAAGCCGTGTTGTTCCTGAATTATTTCAACAACACCAGGTTGCCAAGCTGGGTGGGTTCTTCAACAGCCTGATGCAATCCCTCATTCAGGTTGCCCCGCAGGGAAAAGAAAATCCACGCATTGTGCTGCTTACTCCGGGGCCCCGTAACGAAACTTATTTTGAGCACGCCTTCCTTGCTTCGTATCTCGGTATCACGTTGGTGCAAGGCGAGGATTTAATTATGCGCGACAGCTTTGTGTGGATTAAAACTGTGGAAGGACTTGAGAAGGTGGATGTGATCTTGCGCAGGGTGGATGATATGTTTTGCGATCCGTTGGAATTGCGCGAAGATTCTCAATTAGGTATTCCCGGGCTGCTTCACGCCATCCGCAAAGGGAATGTTGCCGTTGCCAATCCGTTGGGAAGTAGCATTCTGGAGAACGTGGGTCTGATGGCGTTCCTTCATAATGCTTTTCAGTTTTTCCTAAAGGAAGACCCGATCATACCCATGATTGCCACGTGGTGGTGCGGACAGAAAAAAGAAATGGATTATGTGATCGACCACATTGATACGCTGGTGATCAAGGGCATTGAACGTGCAGGCAGTTTTAAAACGGTAATGGGCAGTCATCTTTCGAAAGCACAGAAAGAAGAACTGATCCGGAAAATAAAATTCGATCCATCCAAATATGTTGGGCAAGAGGAAGTTGCTTTTTCCACATCCCCTGTGCTTTATAAAGAACGGCTTGACCCGCGTTATACCGTGCTACGCTCCTACTTAGTGGCAAATGGAAACAATTATGAAATGATGCGCGGTGGTCTCACCCGGTGCTCTCCGGAAAAAGGAAGTTTTTTGGTTTCAAACCAGGATGGCGGAATTTCAAAAGACACATGGGTTGAATCTGCCGGGGGAATACTTCCTGTTATCCATCATGCGCCAGACATGAAGCGAAAAGCTGTGTTGCCGAGCCGTGCTGCCGAAAACTTATTCTGGGTGGGTCGCTATACGCAGCGCATTGTGCGCACCT
>CAZNRJ010000137.1:2730-9068 GCA_964574945.1 uncultured Ohtaekwangia sp.
CCTCCCGCTTTATCCGAATTGTGTTGAGAGCTCTTACTCAAAAAGGATTTGTAAATACCGGGGCAGATTCTGAATCCATGAAAGTGCTATTGAAAACTGTTACCAACTTAACAGATACGTATCCCGGATTTATTGAAGATGAAGAACTGTTGGCTAATCCACTCCCTGAAATTCACAGACTTGTTTGTCAGGCCGACTACCCGGGCAGTGTTCTTTTCACGCTTAATAATTTGCTCCGCTCCATGTATGCTGCCCGCGACCGCTGGACGGTTGACAGTTGGCGCATCATTGATGAGATTGAAAATATAAAACGCAGAATCGCAGCGCTGGAACCCGGCAACATTCGCTATGCACTTACGCTATTGGATCAACTAACCGGGCGTTTACTTTCCTTTTCAGAGATGACCCGCCAATGCATGTACCGAAGTGATGGCCGCACCATGTATCGCATGGGTCAATTGATTGAAGAAATCCTGATGGAGCTCGCACAATTTAAATCAATACTCACAGAAAAAAGAGATGAGAGCAATGAGTTTCAATTGCTTGAAGCATTGTTATTAAGTAATCAGAATCTTTCGTCTTATCGTTCGGTGTATCGCACCACATTAGATGTAGTTCCGGTTATCGACTTGCTGTTTTTGAACGGTCAAAATCCCACGTCATTATTTTCCCAGTTGGAGGGGCTGCTGAAATACGCGCGCAACCTTGCTCAAAAAGAATCGGGTGTAAACGACAATGAAATTTCGCGGTTGGTTTTTGAATGCTATAGTAATGTCCGTCTCGCTGATATTCAGGAAATGGTTACCCCTGATGAAAACGGAAAACGGGTTATGCTGGATGAATTTTGTGACTCACTTCAAAATCAAATTTTCAATCTGTCCATGAAGTTGAATTCAAAATATTTTAGCCATTCTACCTATCAGCCACAGGGCAACAAAGAAGGGTTTCAATTTGAAGTGTAGAAATGCGCTACCAGATAAGGCATATTACCGAATACAATTACCAGGAGCTGGTCAACACAGCTCATAACAGGCTGTGCCTGGTACCGTTAAATCTTCCCGAACAAAAATGTCTTTCATCAAACATTAAAGTACTGCCTGTTCCTGACGAACAGGAGTATCGCACTGATTTTTTTGGCAACACGTTGTTTTTTGTTTCCATCTATAAAGAGCACAACAAGCTCGAAGTAATTTCAGAAAGCCTGGTCGATGTGCTTCCACGCATTCAATCGGGTATTGCAGCGGGAAGCCCATTGCAATGGGAAAGTTTAAAGACAACTCTCGCTCAGCGCGATGAGTATACTGATATCGCCCAGTATCTTTTGCCATCGCCCTATGTGCCTTATAGTATAGAAATTCAAAAGTTTGCAGAAGAATGCTTTGCACCAGGCGATACATTGTGGAATGCATCCAATGCATTGATGAAAAAAATCTTCACTTCATTAGAATTTAAGCCGGGCTTCACTACGGTAAATACACCCGTTGAAACAGTAGTGAAGTTAAAGAAAGGAGTGTGCCAGGATTTTGCCCACTTAATGATTGCGTGCCTGCGCAACCAGGGTGTTGCTGCCCGCTATGTAAGCGGCTATTTAGAAACCTTTCCTCCACCGGGCAAAGAAAAATTAGTTGGCTCCGATGCTTCACATGCCTGGGTGGCCGTTTATTTTCCTGGAATTGGTTGGGTAGAGTTTGACCCCACCAACAATTTACTGCCTGCCGACAATCATATTATTGTTGCCTTTGGCCGCGATTACTTTGATGTGGCTCCCATTAAAGGAATTATTTTTAGTTCGGGCACGCAACAGGTAGAAGTAAAAGTAGATGTAACGCGGGTTTAGACAGTCTGTTGGTTTTCCAACCCTGTTTTTGTTTTATTTGCACCTCCAAAATTTTTAATCGTCTGTCTATGAAAATCATTGTCCTGTGTCTTTTTACGTTTGCTGCCCTTTCAGTTGCCGGGCAGTCTAAAAAAGAATTAGCTGCAGAAGTCACAAAATTAAAATCTGAATTAGCTGAACTCAACAAGCCCAAAGTTGCTAACCTGAATGATGAAACAAAGCGTGCAAGTTATGGACTTGGGGTTTTGATTGCATCTAATTTAAAAAGCCAGGGTGGTGATTCCGTTGATCTTGAATCCCTTTACTTCGGAATCCAGGACATCTACAACAAAAAGGAACTGATCATAAAAGAACAGGAGTGCTCCATGATTGTGCAGAACTATATGATGCAGGCGATGGAGAAAAAAACCGAAGCGCTAAAAGAGGAAGGTGTAGCATTTTTAGAAGCAAACAAGACAAAACCCGGCATCGTAGTAACTGAGTCGGGCTTACAATACCAGGTGATCACTACCGGCAAAGGCAATAAACCTGCTTCGGCAGAAGATATGGTTACTGTTCATTATACAGGCAAGCTGATCGATGGAACCGTGTTCGATAGTTCGGTAGAACGCGGTGAACCGGCAACCTTTCGTTTGAATGAAGTTATCGCAGGCTGGACCGAAGGTCTGCAAATGATGCACGAAGGCGATAAATGGATGTTGTATATCCCTTATGAAATTGGTTTTGGCGAACGCGGTACGGGCAGCCAGATTCCACCGTATGCTGCGCTGATCTTTGAGGTAGAGTTGATTAAGGTTAATTAACTTTAGACAAATTAATCTCCTAACCAGGATTTAAAAATTCCAGATTGCAAAGGGGTAGGATTCTCCACGGATACAATTCTAAATTTTTGACTTTTAGAATTATCTGCTGAATCTGTCATTTGCTTGTCTATTCTCAATCCCGCGTACGCTAAGTATTTTGAGTAATCAAGTTCCTTCGTTGTGTACACATATTCAAAAAATGCAGTAAGTGAAATCCCTGCAACTGTTTCGCATGCTTGCTGAAATTCTGCCTCAGTAAATCCTCGCTGCTTTTCTTTGTAATACGTCCAGTATAATTCCCGCATCACATCATCAAGCGATTTCTTGTTTTGCGTAGCATTACGAATCTCAAAATCCAACAGGAGCCCAACCAGCGGACCTTTATCATAATAAGAGATAGCCTTTCCGGGTTCGTTACCTTGAGTTCCAAACGGACCGTCACTCCATGTTTTATAGCTAGCCTGCTGCAACGATTGGTGCATCCGTCCCGGATTATTTTCATGAGCATTTAGATTCTGCTCAAAGTGAGATAATAATGTTGTTGCATCAACAAGACCCGCTCTTTTCACAATTAAATATTCATAATACACCGACAATCCTTCGCTTACCCAAAGCAAATTGGTTCTACTTCCTTTATCATAATCAAACGGTCCCAATTCAAGCGGCCTTATGCGTTTCACATTGTAGTGATGAAAATATTCATGAGCAATGAAGTTCATCATCTTGTTTATGGCAGCGGGAGAAGTTAGTTGATTACCATCAAAACTTATTGTTGTATTATTTAAGTGCTCAATTCCACCACGACCTGGCCCAATACCAATAAATGAATAATGCTTATAAGGCACATCACCAATTATACTTACAGAAGTCTCCACAATTTTTTTCAGATTGTTCATAAAAAGCCCACGATCGAAATCACCAAGCTTATATCCAATAAATCGATGTTCTATTCCTTGCACAGTGAATGAAGGTAACTGTTCAAGGTTACCAATCAGAATTGGACAATCGTATAGAATATCAAAATCGGGAGCTGTAAATTCATTTGGCTTACTCACCACCGGATCTAAACCTGTTGCAATGCTCTTCCATTCATTTCCCAATTGAATTTTAACAGACGCAGGTGAATTAAGAAATCCATCTGCATAAAGAAACGTGTTTTCAGGTATCAGATAAGCACGATCGGCATCAACATAACTGTTAGCTACAAATTGCCTGCCCGTTCGTACCGAGTAATTCACAAAAAACGATTTGCCCTTTATGCCAGCAATTGTCCATGTATTTCCATTGATCTTTTTAATAGGAAGAACATTCCCTTTAGCGTCTTTGGCCTGCATGTTTTCAACAGACTTTGCATAGTCCATTCTCTGGTAATAGCCAGGCATCCATTGCGGCATTTTTAAATGGATGGTGTCTTGCTTCCATTGAGAGCAATGGAGTTCAACATTATAAAGATGGCTTACAGGATCTGGAAAAGAGACCTCAAACTGAAAGAGCGGTTTGCTCGATTGTGCAGAAGCAGCATGAATCGAGAAAAATAGAACCAGAATAGAAAGCAGGATGAGGATACGCTTTTTCTGCGATCTGATATTTTTAGAGATAAGCATTGGCTTTATTGTTACCTGTAATATAAGTTATGTTTTTCCATCATTGCGATGACTAAGCTTGTACTTCAAAAGTGTAGCTCCAAATTTCTATTGCGCACACGCACTTTAACAACCTATAAATAAAAGCATATGTTTTATAGCTATTGTTGTGTGCCGTTTAATTTCTCCACTTTATGATTCGTGTTATTTCATAAATCTCTCCACCGAACAGTCCCATGTGTCCATGTCGGTCTTTGTTAAACGTTCCTTCTATTAGTACGTAACCTTTATTCAGTTTATTTATTTCTTTTCTGTCCAATTTGTCGGAGAACGTAACCCAGAATCCATTCTTAGTTAGTCCTTTTTCATAGTCCTCTTTGTGTAAATAGATTGCGTCACCTTCAAATTCTAAATTCATAAAACCCTCAACTTGAACTTTTCTCTCATGATACCTCTCAGGTGTCGCGATTAGTCTAACGATTGAAACATTAAAGTCTTCACTTGAAATCACTCCTTCCTTTAAATGAAGGTTGTCGTCCTTTAGGCAACCAGCATTAACAGCTTGCTCTGGCTTTATTCCAATCGCCTTTACAGTCCAAGCTGTCAGCCCTAAGTTTGGGTAATGAATAACTGAGTCATTAAGAAATGCAGCATCATTTTCAAAAACGATTTCTTGTCAACTACTTTCCAATTTCCTTTTACCTCCCCCTGACATCCGCCAAGTCCATATTTGTAAACAAATCTGTTATTCTTCTCAAGTGTCATCATTGAGTATCTCTCAAACGAATTTGCATTTGATTTGTAAACACCAACTAGTCCATCTCTGCTTGATTGTCCAAAAGTGGTCGCTACACAAATCAGTGTCAATAATATTGTCAGTCGAATCTTCATAATTAAATGGCACACAACATCCGAATATATGTATTACTGATATTTCTTCTATAACAAAATCAATTTTTCTTAGCCCTTACGCTTCCAGCGCCTGTTTCAAATCCGCAATCAGATAGTCAGCATCTTCCAACCCTACATACAGGCGGATTAACCGATGCGTTGAATTGGTCGCATCAAACTCATGGGGCTTAATACTCACAGCCGAAGGAATCACCAGCGACTCGTGCCCGCCCCACGATACAGCCAGAAAGAAATGTTTTAACGAGTTGCAAAACTTTTCAACTTCCTCAAGCGAGTTTGCTTTTAAAACAAAACTGAATAAACCACCCGCATCTTTCATTTGTTTTTTCGCTAACTCATACTGCGGAAAGCTTGGATGAAAGGGAAAGATCACCCGCTCAATGCGCGGATGTGCCGCTAAGTAATCAACTACTTTTTTCGTACTCTCGCACACACGCTCAATACGCAACGGCAACGTACGCAACCCGCGGATCAACAGCCACGCATTCATGGGAGAAATGTTTCCGCCAATATTTAAAAATTCGGCATCAAAGATTTTTTTGATGATTGCTTTAGAACCCGTAACCACTCCGGCCACCACATCACTATGGCCGCCAATAAATTTAGTAGCCGATTGTGCCACCAGGTCAATGCCCATTATGTATGGTTGCTGATTGATCGGACTGCAATAGCTATTATCGATCATCGTAAGAATGCGGTTGCTTTTCGCCAATGCAGCAACTGCTGGCAAGTCTTGCAATTCGTAGGTAAATGTATTGGGCGATTCTAAATAAATAAGTTTGGTGTTGGGTTGTATCGCCTTCTCAAAGTTTTCTGTTTTAGTGCCATCTACAAACGTGGTGGTAATGCCAAATTTTGGAAGCAGGCGTTCAAATAATTTCACTGTCCAACTGTACGGTTTGGCTACGCTCACCACATGATCGCCTTGGTTAAGCAACGCAAGCAACGGCACAGCGATGGAGGCAATACCGCTTCCAAAAACTAAGGCGTCTTCGGCTCCATCCAACGCAGCCATTTTTTTCCGAAGGATATCCACCGTAGGGTTATTCCCGCGCGAATACAAAATCGCCTCGTACTCATCGGCCAGTGCGGTTCGAAACTCGGCCACATTGCGAAATGAAAAATTACTGGTTTGAATAATGGGCGGAGCAATCGCATTGAAATAATGTTCGCGCTCTTCGCCCGGTTCGTTCAGGATGTAGG
>CAZNRJ010000138.1:0-8995 GCA_964574945.1 uncultured Ohtaekwangia sp.
GCTGCAGATAAAAAAATTATATCCTGCGTGGGATCAAATGAATGAAGTCAATTTCTGGTTGGTTAAAATGTATTTTGATCTGGGCGAATATTTTCAAGGGATGTTTATTGCGTCCCAGATAAAAACGGAATTATTTCAAAGTGGACTCACAGATTTAAAGCGTGTGTATTTCGCCAGGATTAGCGATCCCGAAACATTAAAAATGATTTTAGAGGATTATCCCCAGGAAAAAGAAGCAGCCCGGGCACTGGTCCTTTTATTGGGCAGACAACCCTACCCACATCAGGAGACTGCGCTCATGGAGAAATTAATTCAAAAATTCTCCTTGTCGGGAGAGGAGTTAGTGAGTGTAGAAATTCCAAAGCCAATTTTGAAAGAATCCTATCGAATTGCCCTGGTGATGCCCTTTCTGGCTAACACTCTTGATCCGTCACCGGTAAAAAAGAGAAACCAATTTGTGCTTGATCTTTACGATGGCATGAAGATGGCCGCAGATTCACTTTCAAAGCAAGGTATTAAACTTGAATTGCTTGCGTATGATAATGAAAGGAACCTCCAGGCTACCAGAAAAGTATTGGCGAACGAAGAGTTAAAAACAGCGGATATGATTGTTGGGCCGTTGTTTAACGAAGAATCAATTCCTGTTCAGGAGTTTTCGTTAAAGAATCAAATTAACTTTGTTGTTAACCCGGTTTCTCCCAGTTCCGAGATTAGCGCTAATCCTTTTTCATTCCTGTATCAACCCAGTTTGCAAACGTTAGGCATTCGCTCAGCGGAGTGGGTAGCAAAAAATGTATATCGAAAAAATTGCATGGTGTATTATGGAGAGAATACGAAAGACTCTGTAATGGCCGCTAACTTTATTAGTAAGGCCCGCGAGCTGGGCATAAATATTGTTTATGTGGAACGGGTTCAAAAAGAAAACTCAGCGTCTATTTTATCAACGCTCGCATCCGCTACTGAATATGACGAGTGGAAAAATCCAATAGAATTTACCCTTAAAAAAGATAGTATCGGAAGTATTTATGTTGCCTCCGACAATGAATTGATTTATTCAAAAGTAATTAACAGTGTAGAAACTCGCAGGGACTCCATTAAAGTAATGGGGCAGGAGGGGTGGCTGCAAGATACTTCTGTTGATTATGCAAAGTTTGAACGGATCAGGGTAACGTTGGCAGCGCCTAATTTTCAAGCCATCAACAACCCAACATATCTTGCTTTCAGAAAGAAATACATTAGCAGGCACGGCAACCTGCCGCCAGACTATGCCTCCATTGGGTATGAGTTTATCATGACGATGGGACAAATTTTAGCTCAGTACGGCTCCAATTTTACTCAAACCATGCCCGAAGGTTTTACGGTTTCGGGCACCCTCGGAAATGGCTATGTATGGAAACAATCCCATAGTAATGCACGGGTGCCCTTCATAACTTTTAAAGCCGGCCGGTTGTCGGTCGCGTTTACAGACTAACCGATCTTTCTGTTCATTTTGACAAAATACTTACACACACGTTCCTAAAAGAGCTTCATTTCCTACCTTTCGGCCGTTTGTATCAACTTCTTTTTTACTATTTTTAGGGGTATTACTATGAAAGCGATCCGGGTTGGTTTTATTTTTTCAGTTCTCCTTAGCCAGGTGGCCTATGCGCAAACCGAAAAAGAGGCCGTAATTTTTGATGAGCTGTATGATGAGCCGTATTCCATTAATAAGTTTTTTATAGGGTTCCTGCCGTTTTATGGCGAAGTGTTTGCCACCAATGTAAATGCCGGGTTTGGCCTGGAAGCTCATTATTATCATAAGAAAAGTTTTGAAATTAATGCGCACTTCAGGAAAACATATAGCAGCAAGTTTTATGATTTCAATCGCGAGCTGGCATCAAAGAACAGTTCGGTTTCCAATACCCCTGAGATTTATAATTATTACGAATTCGGAGGCACTTATCATATCAAGGATTTTGATGTCCCCTCAAAGACTAAAATATTCCTTCACAGGAAAAGTTTTACTAAAAACAGGTGGGCTGCTACGGTTCCCCAGTATGCCGAAGTACCCAGCAAGCTTCGGAAGGTTTATGGAGTGCGTTTGGGGAGTGTTATATGGAACAGTACAGTTGATTTGAATCGCGCACTGGAAAAGCAGGGATTAACTAATCAGGATTTGGTCACTGCGGAAGGAACCCCATTGCCGGAAACCTATGTGGATGGAAATGGAGTTACCCAAAACTTAAATGTGTTTAGTAATTTATATGCTACAAATATTTATGTGGGTGGATCTTTCTCATTGATCCGCAACATTGCAGTTAGTTTTGATAAGTACGATGATGGGCTTGATGATGGCATGTTAACATTGTTTTTCGATGTCATGGTTGCGCCTTCGCTTACGCTTGATCCGGTTGTTTATAATGGCGAAGATTATTTAACGGATGCTGTCAAGACTAATAAAATTGGTTTCAGGGCAGGTATCGATGGCAGGTTCAATCGTACTTTAAGTTGGTCGTATGGAGGTGAGGTGGGCTATCGTCCTTCTTTGGCTGGTCATGGTTTTTTTGCCCTTTTAAAAGTTTCGTTCCCGGTGTTTAGCTCCAACCTCGATAATAAAGTTGAGGCGTTCGGAAAATAAGCTCATGGTTCATGATATTCTAATCACGAACATCAAAGGATTAGTTCAGGTGTGGGATAAACCCGTTGGCAAAGTGACGGGCAAGGAGATGGGTCAGCTACCCATTTTACAAGATGCTTATCTTGTTATTTCCAATGGGTTGATTCACTCTTACGGGCTGATGAAGGATATTCCTTTGGATGTGAAAGCACAAACAGTGCTGGATGTATCCGGTCAGTTTGTTTTCCCTTCGTTTGTCGATTCACATACTCATCTGGTTTTTGCGGCTACCCGCGAAGAAGAGTTTGTCATGAAGTTAAAAGGAGCAACCTACGAACAGATTGCTGCCGGTGGAGGCGGAATTTTAAACTCTGCCAAAAAACTCCAGGCGCTTACGGAAGAAGAGTTGTTTCAAAGCTCACTTCCACGCGCGTGGGAAATAATCCATTCAGGCACAGGTGCAGTTGAAATTAAAAGCGGTTATGGCCTTACTGTTAAAGATGAATTAAAGATGTTGCGTGTAGCACAACGCATTGGTCGTGAAACACCGCTTACTGTTAAAACAACTTTTTTAGGCGCACATGCAGTCCCTCGCGGGAAAACAAAAGAGCAATATATTGCTGAGATCATTAACGAAATGATTCCGGCTGTAGCCGAAGAAAAACTGGCTGAATACATTGATGTTTTTTGCGAGACCGATTTCTTTTCTGTTGATGAAACTGAAAAAATTTTTGAGGCCGGTAAAAAAGCAGGTCTTATCCCACGCCTGCATGCCAATCAACTGAATCGCTCGGGAGGGGTGCAAGTGGGTGTTAAGATGGGAGCCATCAGTGTTGATCATTTGGAAAACATGGGTGATGAAGAAATTGAAGTTTTGAAAAGCAGTGATACCATGCCGGTTGCTTTGCCGGGCGCTGCGTTTTTTTTGAATCTTCCTTTTACCCCGGCCCGAAGTATCATTGATGCGGGATTGCCGGTTGCCATTGCTTCTGATTACAACCCGGGAAGTGCACCGAGCGGAAACATGCCCCTGATACTTTCCCTTGCCTGTATTAAAATGAGAATGACACCGGAGGAGGCGATTCATGCAGCCACTATTAATACTGCTTACACATTAGGTCTTTCTAAAACTCATGGCACCATCACGAAGGGGAAAGTGGCGAATGTATTTATAACGCGACCCATGTCTTCCATTGCATCGTTGCCGTATAGCTTTGGGAGCAATCCGGTTTCAAAAATTATTCTAAATGGAAAACTCATTGAGTGATGGCTGAAAATATAAACATTGAATCATACTTACGGGATGTAGTTGACTTTCCAAGGCCCGGAATAGTCTTTAAGGATATTACTCCATTACTTGCCAATCCTGAAGCCCGGCATCATGTTGTGAGTAAAATGGCAGCGCATTTTAAACCAGCTCACATTGATGCAATAGCGGCTGTGGAGGCGCGGGGTTTTATTTTCGGGTCGCTGTTGGCTGAGGCTTTACGTGTTCCCTTTGTGCCTGTTCGCAAATCGGGAAAGTTGCCGTATCACAAAATACATGAAGAGTATGCATTGGAGTATGGAACTGCCAGTATTGAAATGCATATTGATGCGATTCAAAAAGGGAGCCGTGTATTGATACATGATGATTTACTGGCAACAGGAGGAACCGCTACTGCTGCTGGTAATATGATTAAGAAATTGGGTGGCGAGGTGGCAGGCTATTCGTTTGTGATTAACCTGGCATTTTTGCCGGGCGAAAAATTGCTGACAGAACGCTTCGGGGTAAAGCCCCATTATTTAGTAAAGTACGAATAGTTTTTTTGGATGGTAATTTGCCATAACTTTCGGCATCTAATTCTGTTTAAGTAGGAGATGGATATTATAAAGATCCCTATGTTTCCGCTCTCCATTTTTCCCCTTCCGGGCGAAATGATTCCGCTTCATATTTTTGAACCCCGCTACCAGCAGCTATTAGAAGATGCAGAAGCTAAGGACATGGCTTTTGGAATTTATTACAACCATGTTTCCAATACCGAAAAATTTGGTTCACTGGTGAAGTTGGAAAGTGTAATTAAGCGCTACAAAACGGGTGAATCAGACATTATCGTTAAATGTGTGGACCTGCTTTCCATGAGCAAAATGTTCAGAACGTTTCGCGAAAAGCTATACCCGGGCGGGGAAGTTGAGTTGTGGCGCATTGACCTGGAAGAGCCTATGGGGCATACGTTAAGAAAATACTTTACAAAATACTTTAACATGATCCGGATTAACCAGGCCGATAAAAGTATTTCGTTGTATGATGCAGCCAACGAATTAAACCTGGGTTTTGAAGAGCGTGTCAAATTCGTACAGTTGGATGACGACCACAAAGAATCATTTTTAGTTGCCCGGTTAAAATACCACATCGAGCTTTTGCACCAGGTAGAAAAGGCTAAGGACGTGTTTCACCTGAATTAAGTTTCATTTAAAAATTATTTTCATTTTTTGTATCCATATTTTGTTGGATGCCGTTTGAGCCCTTTCAATCCTTAATAATTTATTTAACAATCTTTAGTACAATCAATGAAACAATTAGCATCCAGTGTCCGTCCTATGGGCAAATGAAAAAATTATGAAAAAATTTAATTTACTTTTTGTGTGTGTACTGATTAGTACACTGGCGTTCGCTAATGGGACAGTGGAACCGAATGAATCTGTATTGACCGCAGCAGTTACTAATGTGGAAGGTAGTTCTGTGTTTAAACCCTATTACAAATGAGAACAAAGAGGTTTGGTGACAGTATCAATTCTGAATGAACAAGGTAAGAGTGTTTTTTCTGAATCGATTAAAAAGCAAAAATGGATTTGTACATCCGTATAGTTCAGTGAACAGGGAGTTGGTACATATACAATTGTTAGTTGTTATTGTAAAAAATTAGAAAGTATATGAAAATCATTTTGATATTCTTTTTTAGCTGGCTAACAGCTTCCCTCTGTTTCGGACAGGAAACAAAGAGAGAAAACGCATTGACTTTGAGTTTTGGGCCAGGCTACATCATGCGTCAGGATTTAATTTTTTCACCGGCTATACATCGTGACTTTTCTTTAATGAACCTGGGTTTAGACTATACAAGAGACGCTAAGTTCTTTCAGAAAGTTAGCATCCGTTATGCAAATTTTAATCCTATGGTAGTCAAACCTTATGAATTCACAGTGCATGGCGAACCAAATACTGCGTATCCTCACAGCTTTAACATAATTGATTTGGATTACCAATTCGGTAAGAATATTAAAGAAACGAAAAATGCAACGATTACTGCCGGTGGACTTTTTTCAACTGATATCCAAGCCATGAATTATGTATATGGCAGAATTAGCAGTTTTGGATATTTAGCGGCCCTTGGCTTAGGGGCCTTTGGTACTTACGAAAGACCGATTAACGAAAAAAATAAATTATCGGCAACACTTAAATTACCATTGTTTGCTTGGCTTGCCCGGTCTCCCTATTTGGTAAATGACGATGAATTTATTGAAAACATCAGTTCTCATTCCGGATTTAAAACCTTTATGGCTTATCTGGGTGATGGACAAATGGCTACATGGAACAAAATGCAAACATTTGACCTTGAGCTAAAATATGAATATGATTTGAGTGAGAGATGGGAATTTGGCGCTGCGTATCTGCTTGAATTTATCCACATGAGCCAACCCAGAAATTTACTTTCATTCCACAATTCCCTGAATTTATCCGCCAACTTTAAATTTTAGTTTCATGAAACGAATGAAGAAAATACTGGTTGTGACGCTTTTATCAATTTCGATAATTAGCTGCGAAAAGTTGTTTGTTGAACCACCCGCCAACAATCCCGAAGCTATTTTTGAAAATCTATGGACTACCTTTAATGAAGAATATGCTCCATTTGAAGAAAGAAAAATTAATTGGCAAGCTCAGTACAATACGTTTCGTCCTATGGTAAACTCAGCTACAACAGATACCGAATTATTTTCAATACTGTCACAGATGTTGGGTACATTGGATGATGGACATGTTACTCTTACTGCCCCGGGGAGAGATGTACTTATTTCCAATAAAATCAGAAATGAACTCATTGATGACGAAATCTTTAGTATTCCTATTGTAAAAACTTATCTCGAAACAGGTTATAAGGAAGGAGAAGAGCACAGCTACATCTATGGTAAAATAAAAAATGAAAATGTGGCATACATATATTTTGATTATGTGGGTGAAAACTTTTTTAAGCTAAATGATTTTTTGAATGATCATCCCAACGTCAATGGGTATATCATTGATATGCGACATAACCAGGGTGGTGACTTTACTTATTGCTTTTCCGAAATTGGAAAATTGACAAACCAATCCCGTTACGTTTTTCGGAGTAAAACCAAAAATGGCAAGGGGTATGATGATTATACCGATTGGTATGAATGGTATCTTTATCCCAAAGATGAATATGTTGACAAACCCATCATTGTCCTTATCGACCGCTATACCATTAGCGCAGGTGAGCGTTCTGTAATGGCATTTAAAACTTTACCCAATGTAACCCTAATGGGCGACACAACTAATGGAGCACATGGTACTATGATAGGAAGAGAATTGGCAAATGGTTGGTTCTATTCTTTAGTTCCTCAAAAAGTCGAATTGTTCGATGGTAAATCATATGAGGGGATTGGACTAGCCCCGGACGTCTTTAGTAAAAATACAATATTGGAAATCAATAACGGAAATGATAAGACATTGCAGAAAGCTATAGATGAATTGAAATAATCAACTTTTTTAATAAGAGACTTTAAAGTCTTTTAGGAAGATCGCGGCCTCTGACCGCGATCTTTTTTATTTACGTGTCTGATGGTACACTATGTTAATCATTCGAAGCGTCAGGTAGTCAAGACCACTCAAAGTTGTCAGATGGCCAGGGACTTTGCTGTAATTGCAATCGATTGAGTAAGAAATTTTTTATGCAATCCTGGTTTTTGATTTAGAATCAAAGAAAAATTTTCTCAGGGAGTGAATAGATTGAATGCAAAAAATCCGCAAACGATTTTTCATCTTAAAAATCAAGTTTACTTACAACTTTCAGTTATCACTCATAGTTGCCCGTACATTTGAATTGAAAACAAAACAAAAAAACTATGAAAACTAAATCAATTGTATTCGCCCTTGTAATGGGGTTTGTATCGGTGGCAGCCGTAGCGGCTGATCCTGTAAGTCCTAAAATGGTTGTGCTTAACCAAAAGGACGGTGGTATTTTCAAAGTGATCTATGCAGGCGCACAAGCCGGAAAGATTTCTTTGAATATTTATGATGCAGCTAACACGCTTGTGTTTACTGAGACGGTTAATGGTGTTGAAGGATTTATTCGCCCGGTAAACTTTTCGGGTATGGAAGCCGGTGTGTACACGATTGAGGTAGCTGACGCATCCGGAAAGCAAATTCAAAAGATCGATTATAAAAAAGAGAGCAAAGTGAATTCAATTCATATTGCTAAAGTGGGTAACGAAGATAAGTACCTGCTTGCAGTAGCAAACACGAATGAAGTGATTAACGTGCGCATTTTTGATGGTAGCAATAACATGGTACACAACCAGGATGTAACCGTTGCCGGAAATGTTGGATTGGTTTATAACCTTAAGAATGTGGTGGGTACACCAACATTTGAAATAACCAATCAGGCCGGAGCTACTAAAGTAGTTAAGTATTAATAAGAAGATTTGGTTGCCAAAACAGCTCAAAGCGGTCATACGCCTGAGAGTAAAACCAGCCCTTTCGATACAATCGGAAGGGCTTTCTTATTTACATGTTTCTCCGGTATTGTCCGCCTACTTCAAACAAAGCTTTGGTAATTTGCCCCAGTGAACAAACTTTAGCAGCTTCCATCAACCCTTCAAAAATATTCTTGTTCTGAACTGCTGCTTGCTGAACGTGTTCAATAAGTGTATGGGCTTTATCACCTTGAAAGGCATGCAGGTTTTTCAACATGCTGATCTGGTACTCTTTTTCTTCCGTTGTAGCTCGAATCACTTCTTGCGGAATTATTGTAGGCGAACCTTTTGAGCTTAGGAATGTATTCACGCCAATGATTGGAAATTCACCTGTGTGCTTCAGGGTCTCATAATACAAACTCTCTTCCTGAATTTTCCCGCGCTGGTACATCGTCTCCATCGCGCCAAGCACACCCCCGCGTTCGGTAATCCGGTCAAACTCGGTTAACACAGCGGCTTCTACTAAATCTGTCAACTCTTCAATGATGAACGAGCCCTGCAACGGGTTTTCATTCTTCGCGAGACCTAACTCTTTATTGATAATCAATTGGATAGCCATCGCCCTGCGCACGCTTTCTTCGGTGGGGGTGGTGATGGCTTCATCATACGCATTGGTGTGCAGCGAATTGCAATTATCATAAATCGCAT
>CAZNRJ010000139.1:0-8978 GCA_964574945.1 uncultured Ohtaekwangia sp.
ATTCATCGAAGGCTGCGCGAAGAACGGTCATGCGAAAACCGTTTGCGAAAAAATCTGGACCGACTGGGAAGCGTTTGCGGAATATGGATTCAATAAGTCTCACTCAACATGTTATTCGCTCGTTGCTTATCAGACTGCGTATCTAAAAGCAAATTATCCTGCGGATTACATGGCGGCCATCCTTACTCACTCACAAAGCAATTTAGATAACGTAACTTATTTTATTGAAGATTGCAGAAAGCAAGGACTTGAAGTGTTGGGCCCACACGTAAATGAATCGGGCGTTCACTTTGAAGTAAACAGTCAAGGGCAAGTTCGGTTTGGATTGGGCGCCATTAAAGGAGCCGGGGAAGCCGCAGTAGAATCCATTATTATAGAGCGCGAAGCGCACGGGGCATACAAAGACATTTTCGATTTCGCCAAAAGGTTAAACCAAAAAGCAGTGAATAAAAAAACATTCGAATGCCTTGCGCTGTCCGGGGCATTTGATTGCTTTACGGAATATCATCGCAGGCAATACATGACTGCAAAAGATGGCGATCTTTCACTCACCGAAAAAGTGATTCGTTACTCAAGCAAGATGCACCAGGAAGAACAAAGCGCGCAGGCCAGTTTGTTTGGTGAATCTACAGGCACACAAATGCCGGCTCCTAAAATTGAACCACTCGAACCCTTTAGTGAAATTGAAAAACTTCATTTTGAAAAAGAAGTAGTAGGTGTTTACATCTCCGGTCATCCGCTCGATAATTTCAAATTTGAAATGGATGCATTTTGCACAACCGCATTAACAGCCCTTGCTGACTTTGATAGTTTGGAAGGGAAAGAATGCAAACTTGGCGGCATCGTTTCCAGCGTGGAGCATCGTATGACTAAAACGGGTCGCCCTTTCGGAAAATTGGTGATGGAAGATTACAGCGGAAAATTTGAATTCATGTTGTGGAGTGATGAGTACCTCAAATTCAAATCGTTCCTGATGCCGGGATTGTTTCTATTTGTTGAGGGCGCTGTTGTTCGCAAATCATGGGGCGATCAAAGCCTTGAATTTAAAATCAGGAATATTGATTTGCTGAATGAACTGGCAAACAAGCGGGTTCGGGGATTAGCCTTGCGCCTGTCGGTTGCTTCAGTATCATCAGGCTTAGTGGATAAACTCGGTAAACTTTGCAGGAAAAATAAAGGCGGTTCTACCCTTACATTTTACTTGCGTGACGAAGGCGAAGGAATTCAAACTGAGTTATTGTCCAGGGAATGTCTTATTAAAGTCAACAATGAGTTTATCAGGGAACTGAAAAAAGTAGCAGAGGTGGGCGTTGTAACTGATAAATCGGAAACCCGTTGGCTCACCGAATCGGTTACAAAACCACCGGTGTCAGAAAAAGAAGAAATTGGAACAATTTCATCTACCTTTGTGTTGGACACAGTAGACTACTAAACATCTAATAATTTATATCATGGGTAAAACTTTGGAACTTAACGACTCTAACTTCGATCAGGCAATTAACACCGATAAGCCTGTTTTAGTTGACTTTTGGGCAGAATGGTGCGGACCTTGTAAAATGATTGGCCCGCTTGTAGAAGAGCTGGCGGGTGATTATGAAGGCAAAGCAGTAATAGCCAAGTTAAACGTAGACGAAAATCCGCAGGTAACAGCTCGCTTTGGCGTTCGCTCAATCCCAACCTTATTGGTTTTTAAAAATGGTCAAGTTGTAGATAAGCAAGTTGGAGCTGTGCCAAAATCAGTGCTTTCGCAGAAAATACAAGCCCAGGTAGCTTAACCTTTCAGGTTTCTAAATGAAGAAGTCAGTACAAATTTGTACTGACTTCTTCATTTCAGTTCATTTTATTCCAGCCACGCTTTGGCTTCACAAAAATCGACTGGTCGATTGTAGTAAAGATCTTTTACGGAATAGTTGAACCGGATCACATCGTAATAAATGCTGTTGGGCAGGCTCATTTTTTATATTGACCCAATGCACTTTTGTAAGTTTCATAAACCTCTTTTCGTAAACTGTCTGGCGAGATTATTTTCACCCTGTCACCGAACGAGAGTAACTCCATTACAAAGTCGTAAGTAATATAGAGGGAAAGTTTTATTTGAGTTTCTTTGTCGCTGTCCATTATTACCTTTTGTGATTCGTGTAACGGAAATGATTTGATGTACTTACCCTGAAAGGAGTCAAATGATAATATCACGTCTTCCATATCTTTGTCGGCTGAATTGATAATTCCAAAGTAGTTTTTAAACAAGTCATTTGCATTAAAGTCCTGCGGCCATTCAAATTTCCTTTTTGTTATTTCAAGTTCCTGTATTCGGTCTAACCCAAAGGTTTTTAGTCCATTGTCTTTTTGGTCTTTTGCCAGGAGATACCATCTTCCTTTGAATTCTTTTAGGGCATAAGGTTCAACATCTCTTTTGCTAATCTCATCTTCTTCAAATTTCAAATACGGGAATCTTATTGCTAACCGGTTTTTTATACAGTGAAGAATTCCATAAAAATTATCTGCACCCTGCGCCTTACGCTTTTCAAAATGAATGTAGTTAGAAAGGTCATCGGTCATGTTGAGAGCGTTGAACATATCAAATGCTTCCAACATTCTTCCTGTTATCTCTGATTTATCCCTGTCGTCAATGGAGTAAACCCTGCGGGAAAAATGATATTGAATATCAATTTTAAAAATGTCCCTGATTTCAGTTAAATCCCGTTGAAACGTCCGTTTAGAAATAGAAAGGTCGCAGTCCAATAGTTCAGACTCACGCTCTAAGTAACTGCTGATGTCCTCAAATGTTGCCTGACCTTTTTGCAGTCTTTTCAGGATTAGTGAGTACCGGAGAAAATATTCACGTTTTGACATGGTTCTTACTTTTAAATTCTAATATCAAGTTTATTTACAGGGTTTTCAAGATGTCTTTCAAACAGTTTAGCACAGGCCAGTGCGTCCGAAAGTGCATTATGGTGGTCAAGCGTAATACTGTACATGTTGCACAAATGACTCAGTGATTTACCATAGATTCTGTACGTGCAATGGCCGATAAATTCAGGTGTTTCAATCCCATACCAATTCAGTGTTTGCCTGATACAAGTAAAATCGAAAGCGCCATTGTGTGCTACTACATTTTGCCCGGCAATGAAGGGTTCAATTAATGGCCAAACAATATCAAAGGTTGGAGAGTGTTTAGTCATTTCCCAGGTGATTCCGTGGATTTCCACAAATTGTTTCCAGTAATAGTTATCCGGAGGTTGTACAAGAAGGTCAATTTTCTTTGTTATCTCGCCATTTTCAACGCGCACCAAACCCACCTGGCAAATACTCCATCGGTAACCTTGAGCAGTTTCAAAATCAATAGCTGTGAATGTCATACTAAGCTACTTTGGAGGCTAAATCCTATTGAATTGGTTTTCCTTACCTGCTGAAAGTCTTTTTCATTTTGATTATAAATGGCTGCCAATGCCATGGGTGAGTTGATATCTGAATTAAAGCCCAATTTCTCCGATAACCGTCTTGCCTTTTCTACCGCCAATTCTTTAAACTCGTATTTAGCTATCAATCTCCCTTTTCTCATCAAGGCATTATCAATTTTCGAAATGTCGGTATTGAACGAGCAAATGATTTGAATATTAAGACAATCCGAAAGCAATCCATCCGAAATATTCAGCAAGACAGAAACAGGAGAGTTTCCGTTCTTTTCCCTGTCAACTACAATGTTTTCGGCATCTTCAATCACGAATATGGAGTTGGGATTTTCAATGAGTATTGAAATCAGGTCAGGGTTTGTAATTGCTGTCGCCATATTCGGAGGCAAGAAGATGACATCCTTTTTCAGTGATGAAATCAAATGCCTGATATACGAAGTTTTCCCTGTTCCCGGCATTCCGTGAAGCAAAACAAGCCCTTTGTCGTTCTTTTTCGAAAGTCGTCCTAATATGGTTTGATGGATTTCTTTAAAATCATCATTGTAATTATCGTCAATACTGAGTTTGGGCTTTGAGATGCTCAGGAATTTTAGCTCAATCCCCCTGGTAGTGCTTACGAGGAGTGAAATTTTCGGCTTGCGTTTTCCTTCTCTCCTCCTGAATGTATGAATACCTTGGATAACAGCTTCAACTTTTGAAATGTCTGTTTTTCGGAAAAGGAAACAAACCGATGAGCATTCCATATCAAAGTTCACAACCAAGTCATCGTATAAAAAATAAAAAGTATGGACAAGTTCGCATATTTTGTTCTGGTCCCAGTATCCCTTTTTATAGCAAAAGTCTTTGATGTCAGCAGCATATTTTTTTAAAAACCAGGCATTGGCTTCCTCGCATTCAATCCCATACCGGTCAATAACGTTTGGAATTGAATTAAAATGAGCGATAAATAACGCAAACTCGTTTAAATACAAATCATGTTTTTCGGCTAAAACATCTGAAAGATTCATTTTAGCTGATGTTTTTTCCAATTCAAAAGCCCCTGCTTGCAGGCCGTCAAAGATGTTACTGTTTGTTTGCATATGTCTGTTGTTTTCGTTTTTTATTTTAAAGCTAAAAAGCCGCTACGCCAAAGGATGACGCTGGTTCAGCAATAAAATGTTTTTCTACTGAAAGGTCGGTGTCTTCTGTTCCCAACAGGTAAATGCATTGAGGCACCAGCCAAAGGATGGCGGGAATTATTTCATTTTAATTTACTTAGAATTGCATCTATGTCTTCGATAAGATTGTCAATCTTATCAAAGTTTCTATTTGCCATATCTATCAATAAATCATTTTTATTAATATATCCATTTAATGAATCATAATTTTGAATCCAAACCCAATTTCCCCAGTCTGATAATGTATCGGATGATGTCCTCTGTTTTCCAAAATTTATATTAGAGAGCAATTCTTCAAACTGCTTTCTGATACTCTGATTTATGTCTTCAAGTTCGTTTTTAGCCAATCCCAGAATTGCATCCGAATCTCCGCTCAAAAAATAAATTTCCAGAGGATATTTAAAATTTTTATTTATAAATGAGAATCCATCTTCTGAAACATCTGCCTTAAAACCATAATGTTCTCCTTGGTTAAAAATTTCTTTAAATTTCTCCAAAAAAATGTGCATTAATTTTTTCTTTGCTTCTACTATCCCAGTGGAGATAACAAATGCAGATTGTACATTATTACCGTTAGCAATAATTACATCAACTATTTCTTTATTCATTTTAGTATTAATTGTTTGTCTCGTTAAAATTTTAATCAGATTTATGTATTGGGTAAGCGTTTCTCTTAACAAAGGAAAATTTGTAGATATTTTTTGGCACTCAGTAAGCCATTTTAATATTTGATCTTTGTACGAGATACGAATTATTCTTTCTTTTTTTAATTCACCCAAACTTTCTTTAGATGGTTCCTTACCATCAAGAGTAAGGTAAATAATATGTGAATCAGGATATTTCTGATTATATCTCCATAACTGTTTATATTGGTCTGCTGCGTAGATTTTATTTTCTATTACAATGGGTTTGCTCGCTCCAAGTTTTATTACGATATCAATTCTTCCACCTTTATTATAATCTTCGGAAATAAGACCAATGTATTCTTCTACATAAACACGCGCTTCGTCTGTTGATTTATCATCATAATCAATGAAATCAAATATTTCTATAAATCGCTTTAAAAAGACAGAACCTTGTTCGTGGCTGCCTTTTGGATCAAGTAACATTCCAAGAATCTTAGAATGATACACTTCCGCTGCTTCTATATTTAAAACGGAAAAAATATTAAAATTTTCACCTGTGATTTTAGCTATCTCTTTATACTTATCATTGATTATCTGGACTTGCTGTAGCAGGTTTTGTATTGATGAATGCACCACGGTTCTTTATGATTAAATCTCTATCCTTTTATAAACTCAAACGGACACACGCCCGGCATTAGGCATTGGTTAGCAGTTTCAAAATCTATAGCAACAAAGGATTTTATTACAGGTTGTTGTTGCTGATAATTTCAGAAAAATATTTTTCGTTGATTTGGTCGGGTGGAACAATTTTATCGCTGTTAAATTTTCCTTTTCCTGAAAGCTGTTTTTCGCTCAGGTCTTTTCCATTAAACCTGTTCATCAAAAATTTCACAGCTTCAAAATCATTCATTCGTTCAATGGTTTTACGTCTTACCGTATAATATCCAACACCTTCAAAATTATACGCAATCGGTTCAACCAAAAGATTTGAACACAAGCTTGCTCCGTCATCTAATCCCCCGTAAATGTCATATTTTGTTATTTCAGCTTCGGTATATTCATTTCCTGTTTCAAGTATTTTGGCCGTTGGGTCTAATGCTCTGAAAGCACCAATGTAACCCGCACCGCCTCTTTTGAAAAGGAAGATAACGTCATCGGGTTTTACTTGTTTGATTAAACTGGTCCGCCAATCTTCGCCATACTCAATAAGAGCCAAAACCCAATTTCCTCTTTTAAAGACTTCAATTTGTTCTTGTTCGTAAAGAATATTGAAATGCCAATAAGTGATATTGTTTGTTGTTTGCTGTTGAGCTGCATTTTCGGCAATGCTGACAGTTTGTTCGAGTTCTTCATTTTCTATGGGTTTCTTCTTGTTAAAAGAGTTGAACAGTTTCATCAAATCGCCTGATTTTACATTTTCATCAGTATTTAAGCTGTTTTGCAAAATATGAGTTATTTCTCCAACTGCTATCTTAGCAGTGTCTTCATTCTCAAAATCAGTTTTGTTTATCTGATTGTAAATCTGATTTATCTGTTCGCTATTCAGATAAAAAACCAACCTGCGAAAACATATAGTTCTTAATTCTTTCAGTTTTTCGTCTGTTACTGTTCCGCCATCAAACATTGTCCACATTTTCTCGGTAAATTCAGAATACACACGGATTTTTTGTTCAAATATTCTTACGTCTTTATCCCGTTTCATTCCATGTTCTGTCTGTCCCTGCAAAAGAAAACCCGTAATAATTGCAGTAATTACAACTCCAATCAATGCTCCATAAAATTGAGAGGGTAAAATCTCAATTTTATAAATTTTGAAAATTACCGCACTCGCCACAAACAGAAGTGTAAACCCGATAGTTATTCCGTAAAGCAAAAAGTTCTTATTTTTCATTCGTTATGTTTTTCAATTTTGAAAATTAAAAACAAAAGTGGCGAAACTACATTTGTTTTATAGAGCAGGACTGTGTTTTCCTTTGTGGCTTCCGTTTGGATGTCTTGAACA
Organism: uncultured Ohtaekwangia sp.; assembly: GCA_964574945.1. Taxonomy (GTDB): domain Bacteria; phylum Bacteroidota; class Bacteroidia; order Cytophagales; family Cyclobacteriaceae; genus ELB16-189. The sequence goes on from CAZNRJ010000139.1 coordinate 7,199, forward strand.
AGAACTTGCCGTTAAACTCGAAATCGAGGAATAATTATTTCCGCAAAATTTACAAGTGTATTTAGCCTTTTCAGAACCTTCATAAAGTTTGTGTTTCCCTTTATGGGAACCTAAAGGATGCCTTGAACAAGAGCTTGCCGTTAAACTTGAAACGTTTGAGTATTTATTTCCGCAATACTCACAATAAAAGTTTGCCATGCTTGGGTGGTTTAGTTTTTAAATGTAGTTATCTAATTCTAATTTTCTATTCTTAGCTCTTTGAATTTTTTGCTTATGATGAACGGGACATAGTTTGGATCAATGCCAATAGTTTTTTCATCAATTGGATAGAAAATATTCTTTCCACCAAACAACTCTTCAAGCAGGCTTTTGTGAAGTGTCGCTATGGCATCTCTTAGCTGAAAAGTCTGGTCATAATTGTACGGTGTTAGCCGTTCCTTCAAAATGATGATGGCCAGCGCAGTCCGGTTGCCTCTCTCCATGCCGGCAGAAAGCACATCGTCTTTCGTCATCATTTTTAGCTTGTACTGTTTCTGTAAAGCCTTAATGCAACTCTTTAATTCAGACCGGAACAAAATCCTTTCCTCGTCATCAAGTTGCAGGTAGTCATCAACAGAAAACCGGGCATTAAGTTCTGCGAAATCGGTCTTTGATCCCTGCATCAGGTTTCCTTTTGATCAATCCCTTTGTTGTAGATTCTTTGCAGTTATCCGGCCAATTTCATTCGCGGTAGTTCTTAAGGTTTTAAGTTCCTCGTTTGTATTGTATTGGTCAACCTGTCCGCCTAATGTGAACAAGTCAATTAGTGAACCTATACCGAACACACCGCCTGTTATGATCCAGATTATACCGGTCCCTATTTTTCCTAAGTAAAAACGGTGAAACCCAAGCCATCCAAAAAAGCTAATTAGCCATAATAAGTAAGCAATCCCTTTTGATTTCATAATGTTATTGTTTTTGAATCAAAAGTATTCCGGCACTCAGCCAAAGTATGTCGCAGCTATTTTTTTTGAGCGGGTGATTATGAAAATCAGTGCTTTCAAGCCCAGGTAGCTTAACCTTCCGGTTTCTAAATGAAGAAGTCAGTACAAATTTGTACTGACTTCTTTTTTTTCAGTCCATCTTTATTCCAGCCACGCTTTGGCTTCACAAAAATCGACCGGTCGATTGTAGTAAAGATCCCTGACAGAATAGTTGAACCGGATCACATCGTAATAAATGGTTCCCACCCCTTCTATTTCATAACCATTCACCGCTTGCCTTGTGATGTAAATTTTATCACCAACAATTTCCGCACGCACATTGGTATTCGCATTATAGAAATTCTCAATGATCACATTATCTGAATAATTTCCTCCCGACTTGCGGATGTAAACATAAAACCGTACGCGCTCATTATAGGTTTGGCTGTACTCATCAACTTTGTAGGAACCTATTACCTGATCGCGGGCATCATATACGGGTTCAACAATCAGTATATCACAGGAAATCAAAAATAAACTTGCGGCCAAAAAAAGTAATCTTGTTTTCATAGCTGTACGTGTTTGTTTACAGTTACTAAGACAATTGAAGTGCCAGAGGGTTAAAATGAAACTTGGTAGTTATGCCAACCACTATTCTGTAGCTGATTATCAGCCACTTGAAAATTGAACTGCCCCACCTGAAAAATCAAGTGAGGCAGTCGAGTTAAAAAAATGGGTTAACTCAGTTTAAAAAATAAGGCACTCCGGCACCGGCAAAAAATATTTACCACCAACAACCACTACGAATGGAGTAAAAC